>CAMWSZ010000439.1 GCA_947177005.1 uncultured Clostridia bacterium
TCATGTTCCCCCTGACCGGCACCTCCGTGGCCGCCCTGACCATCTTCACCGCCGTCTTTGCTTACGGTGACCTGATGTGGCCTCTGGTCGTCAACTCCGACCTCAAGATGATGACCTTGTCCTCCGGCCTCTCCACCCTCAAGGGTCAGTTCTCCACAAACTTCCCTGTTCTGATGGCCGGTTCGCTCCTGGCAATGCTGCCGATGATTGTGCTCTATCTGATCTTCCAGCGTCAGTTCGTGGAAGGCATCGCGGGCACCGGCGGCAAGTGATTCTCGCTTCCCACCTTTTTTCCCCTCTTTTCTTCTTACGGCAGCCCCGGGAACCGGACATTCAGCCCGCCCGGGGCTGTCACCCTGCCTTCTGTGCGAAAAAACAACCAGTTCCGCGGCGCAAAACCCGAAAATCTTTGTCGGTTTTGCGCGGTTGTAACTTTCCTGAAAATCGCTTAAAATTTCCGCATCATATAATAAGGAGATTGCCTTATGATCCTGTACAATGAAAACAAACGGACGCTGACCCTGCAAACCCGGCGGACGACGTATCAGATGAAAGCGGACGCGCAGGACGTGCTGCTGCACACCTACTATGGGCCAAGGGTAGAGGATGATGACCTGTCGTATCTGATTCACTTTGCTGACCGGGGTTTTTCTGCAAACCCCAGACAGGTGGGACACTGCCGCACCTACTCTCTGGATACGCTGCCGCAGGAGTACTCCACCTGCGGCGTGGGAGATATGCGGCTGACCTCCGCAGAGGCGGAACAGGCCGACGGCAGTCTGCTGCTGGACCTGCGCTATGCCGGTCATGAGATCCGGCCGGGCAAGTACGCCCTGGAGGGCCTGCCCGCTTTCCACGGCGCGGACTGGGATACACTGTCCGTCCTGCTGCGGGACCCGTCCTCTGGCGTGGAAATTGAGCTGCTGTACGGCGTCTGTGAAGAGCATGACCTGATTACCCGGTCCGTTATCGTCTCCAACCGGGGCGAAAAGGATATCTTTCTGCGCAAGGTCATGTCTGTCTGCCTGGATTTCTGCCGCGGAGACCTGGATCTCATCACCTTTGACGGCGGCCACACCCGTGAGCGGAACCTGAACCGTGCCCCGCTGCGTCAGGGCGAGCAGGGCGTGGGCAGCGTGCGCGGGACCTCCAGCCACCAGCACAATCCCTTTGTAATCCTTTGCGAGCACGATGCCGGAGAGGACAGCGGCCTGTGCTACGGCGCGGCCCTGCTCTACAGCGGCGGCTTCGACGCCAAAGCGGAACTCTGCCAGTTTGAGGACACCCGGTTCGTCATGGGCCTCCAGCCCCACGGTTTCCGCTGGAAGCTGGCCCCCGGCCAACGCTTCACCGCCCCCGAGGCCGCCCTCATCTGCTCCCCCGACGGCTTTACTCCCATGACCCACCGGTTCCACCGGGCCATTCGGGAATGCCTCATCCGTGATCCCCGTCCCGGACAGCGCCGTCCGGTGCTCATCAACAACTGGGAGGCCACGGAGTTCATCTTCGATGCCGAACAGCTTTTTTCCATTGCCAGAGAGGCGTCCAAGCTGGGGCTGGAGCTGTTCGTCATGGATGACGGCTGGTTCGGCAAGCGGGACGACGATACCAGCGGCCTGGGTGACTGGGTGGTGAACACAAAAAAACTGCCCGGCGGTCTGGAAGCTTTCGTCCCGCGCATCAAGGAATTGGGAATGCAGTTCGGCATCTGGGTGGAGCCGGAAATGGTGAACGTGGACAGCGAGCTTTACCGCAGTCATCCGGACTGGGCCCTGGGTGCGCCCGGACGCCCCCAGTCCTTTGGACGGAGCCAGCTGGTACTGGATTTTTCCCGTGAGGATGTTCGGAACTATATCTATGATTCCATTCGCAAGGTACTGGACAGCGCGGACATCTCCTATATAAAATGGGATATGAACCGCAGTCTGACGGACGTCTGGTCAGCGGCCCTCCCCGCGGACCGTCAGGGCGAGGTGTATCACCGGTACGTCCTGGGTCTGTACGACTTCCTGGAGCGCCTGCACCGGGATTATCCGGATCTGCTTATCGAGGGCTGTTCCGGCGGCGGCGGACGCTTCGATGCAGGGATGCTGTATTATACGCCGCAGATCTGGTGCAGTGACAACACCGACGCCATTGACCGCCTGAAAATCCAATACGGCACGTCCTTCTGCTACCCCGTCAGCGCCAACGGCTCCCACGTCTCCGCAGTGCCCAACGCCCAGACCGGACGCTGTACGCCCATTGAGACCCGGGGCGTGACGGCGATGAGCGGCACCTTCGGCTATGAAATGGACCTCAATACGTGTACGGAGGCGGAAAAGGCGGTGGTCAAGTGGCAGACAGAGATGTTCAAAGAGCGCTGGCAGGTGATTCAGGAGGGCGACTACTACCGCCTCACTGACCCCTTCCGCAATCTGGACTACACCGCCTGGCAGCACGTCTCCCGGGATAAAACGGAGGCGCTGGTGTCGCTGGTCACTTGCAGCACCCGTTCCGCACAGCCCTTTATCCGGCTGAAGCTGAAGGGTCTGGACCCGGCCAGAAAGTACAGCGTCAACGGCAGTGAGAACCTTTTCGGCGGGGACGCCCTGATGTACGCAGGGTATACGTTCCCCATGTTCTCCGGCGATTATCAGTCTGTCCAGCTTTACCTCAAGGCTGAGACTCTATGAAAGAGCCTCCTGTGATCGGCGTCCCGCTTATCGCGGGTATCATCAGCCTTTTTGCTATGGTCAGCCTGATCCCGCTTTCCTATTCCAATCTGTGTATCATCGTCTGGCCGGTTACTGCACTGCTTGGCTTTATTGGTTCGCTGATCACTCGCCCCCAGGGAAAACCTGACTGGTTATGGTGGATTGGGCTTTGGGCTTCAGGCGTCAGTCTCCTGCTGTTTGTTTTGTTTATTCTCCTTTTAATTGTCTGTGCCTATGCAATCCGAAGTTCACAATAAGTTTGAGGAGGGATGAATTTGAGCATTAAAGAACAATTCAACCGGATTGCCGGTGAATACGACGTCAACCGCCGGAAATTTATTCCCTGTTTTGACGGCTTCTATCAAGAATCGACGGATTTTCTTGCGTCCTGCATCACAGCGCCGGAGAAAATTATAGATTTAGGTGCGGGAACGGGATTATTAGACTGTTTTTGGTATCAAAAATTCCCTAACGCCGAATATCTGCTGTTGGATATTGCGGATGAAATGCTGGATATCGCACGGAAAAGATTTCTTGGGCTCGAAAACGTCTCCTTCCAGACGGCGAACTATTTCGACCGCCTTCCGGCCAACGGCTTGGACACGGCGATTTCGGCTTTATCAAATCACCATT
>CAMWSZ010000440.1 GCA_947177005.1 uncultured Clostridia bacterium
AGCGGCATCCTTTGCGGTCAGCCCCACCAGCTCCTCATCGAAATAGGTGCCCTCCGGCAGCGGCACGTCCCGGCGGCGGACAGAGACGGCTTTACCCTTCAGCGCGAGGGCAGCGTCCATATCCTCCACCCCCGGCAGCTTCAGCAGCAGACAGCCTTTATGTATCCGCCGCGCCGTTGGGACAACCGGTGTATCTGCGATATAGAGCGTCCTGCATTTTGCCAGAATTTCCAGATCAACGCCCTGCGGCAGCAGCTTGACCTCCCCGCGTACTCCGTGCGTATTGACAATCTGTCCGGCGGAAATGAATTCCAATTCCATAGCCGTTTCTCCTTTATCTGAAATGCCGGTAAGCCCTGACCATACGTTCCCCAAAGGGCAGCCAGGCCACGACCTCCGACGGATTGGGATAATCCTTTGCGCTTCCCAGTTCCCCGATCATACCCTCGCTGACCAGCTGCAAATTTGAGATCTCACAAAAATCAATGGGCCGGACCAGCGCGATATTTTTGTCGAATTCCAGTGCGCCGCTCTCCTGCAACGTCTCCGCCACAAACTGTGAGCAGAAATAGCGGGATTGACGGTGCAGCGGACGGTTAAAGAAGGCGGCGAAAGCACCCAGAATATTAAAATGGTACTGCTCACGATGTCCATACATCTCCCACAGGTGCTTTTTGACCTTCTGATAAACGCCCTCCGAAACCGTCAGCCGGTACAGCTGATACTTGACCCCGGTCCGTCCCCGCGGACGGATCCCCTCCTTTACCAAGCCCGCGGGCAGCAGCAGACGCATGTATTTCCGGCCAAAGCTGTAGAAGTCGCCGTCCAGTCCGTTCAGTCCGATGGACACATGGGTATACGGTGCAGCCGTTGCGAAATGGATCAGTCTGGAAAAACAGGTCTTTGATTTGGTCGCCAGGATATAGATTTCATACTCCACAGGATAAAAGTCTCCTTTACGTTTTTACTCTGCCAGTATACTGCAAAAGACCGTGTATGTAAAGCGCAGATATGAAACCTTAAAGAAACTTAAATAAAATGGCAGCACTTGACTTTTCCGGTATCTATGGTACGATTAGAAAAAAGAAAAGGAGCGTACTGAAATGATGCGATTTATCTCCGCAGAGCGAATGGTAAAATCCGGGTTTACTCTGACCACCTGTTCCGACGGCAAGTTCTGGGTTCTGGAAAAAAATGCCGGGGAGGAGGCGGACCGTATAGCCGCTCTCTGCAAAAAGGTCCTGCGGGAAATGGACAGCACCAGTGTCAAGGATATAATTGTCCTGCAATGCGATCAGGGTTTCCGAAGTCCGGCCCTGTATATGGACGGCATTTTTCTGGACATGACCCAGCGGGAATTTATCCAGATTACGGATCATCTTATCCGGGGGAAATAGCGTTATCCCCTGCCAATTCTGTCCAGATATCGTCATAAGACCGGGCCTTGACCGGTTTTTCCGCGGCGTATTCGGCAAATTTGCCGGTGACCGAATACGGGTCCGGCAGATTTGCCAGCAGCTGTTCCAGAGCGCTGCGCAGCGGTATGACGCCGCCGTGAATCAGATACGCCGGAACGGTCCGGCCCTGAAAGACATCTTTCGGGTACTTCTTTCCCTCAACATCCATATAGGTCCATCTGTCGGCTACATGGTATTCCGCCTTTTTCCTACTCTCATCCAGCCAGACCATCATAAAGCGTCCTCTGTCCTCCAGCAGAACAATATGCCAGCGCGTTCCGGTTTTTTTCCCCCAGGTCAGACGCAGCTTGGAGAAGCCGCCGTTCAGAAACTGGATCAGCAGCTGCTGAAGGCGTTCCCGGTTCAGCTCTCCCACCTCCAGTGCGCCGCCGGGCCAGACGGCCATGTTGGGATAATCCGGAAAATAGAACCGGGCGTCGGGATTGTTATAGACCCGTTCCGCCGGGAAACCGCCCAGCAGCTGCTTGTCCAGATTGTATTTGTGCCGTCCGTGGGTGACGTTCACGGCATAGTCCCAGATGCGGCCCGCCATATATTTGACATTGTTCGGCCAGCTGACCTGCCGGAATATCACCGGTAATTGCCGCCGGATACTGGCAAAGCTTTTGTGTACGTCCTGTTCGAACAGCTTCCCGTCCCGGAACGGCACAAACGAGACACCCTTTGCCTGTCCGTACAGCTCCGGACGGGCCAGCAGCGCGTAGGACTGGGCGCGGAAATCGTCAAAGTACAAGCAGGCATACCCGGCCTGCTCCTTCAGAAATACCAGCGAACGCCATGCCCCGCACGCCTGTTCTTCCCCCGCCGGGATTGCCGACGGCCAGGAAAATTCCAGACGCTTCAGGCGTCCGTCGGAAAACAGCTCCAGCAGCTTTTCCAGCTCTTGGGACGTGATTTCCTCTCTCAGCAGCCAGCGGGGAATCGCAGCGTTTGACAGGATTCCGTCCCGGCCCGGGACCGTATAATCCGGGTCGATAAAGACCTCCTCCGGCAGATTTTGCAGCAGCTCCATTGGAAACGCCGTGGGGCTGACCAGTTCGGACAGGAGCTGCTGTCCCAGGCTGACGGCGGACTGTATGTCATATACATCCTCATATATGCCTTTTGAAAAGATCTGTTCACTGCATGTGTCCAGCATAAAAACCCGCAGGCACTGTTCCTTCTCATACCAGGCGCAGCCGTAGAGATGTTCTGTGTCCTCCGCAAAAAATTCCATCGGAAAGATGGCGGAAAGACAGGTATTTTCCAGTTCTAAACAGCAGATCTGCCCTGCCAGACCGGAGGCAATCAGATCCGGGTCCGGGGCGGCGGTGTCCTGCAAGCGGCGGCGGAGCTCCGCTTTGACCTCCTCATAGCGTGCGCAGGCGGAAACCGTGACCGGCAGGAGAAAGCAGAATATATCCGTATCCTCCACGGTACACAGACGGTCCCAGTCCAGGAAGGGACGGTATACGGGAGCACCGTTCAGGAGGAAATCTATATAGTACAGGTGAAACCGGATTTCAATGGCATCGCCGTCTAACTCGCAGGTCAGGGTTTTTGGCGCCGCAATATCGCCTTCTTCCGTTTCCAGAAAACGCCGGCTCCATTGCGGCAGACAGGGCAGCTCCTGATTGAGATAGCGGAGGAGGGATTGGGAACGGCCGCAGGCGGTGGAGAAGGCGGTATTCAGCCAGTGACGGAAAAACGGACGGTTTTTCAGGTTCAGCGGCACATCTGCCGGGGCCTGTTCGTCCTCCAGACGTGACTGCTTCAGACGCTTGACGTTCAGAGAAGCGTCGATCCGTTCAATCACCCGCTCCGCATAGGGCGCGGAGGGGTTTTCCCGGTAGAAGGACCG
>CAMWSZ010000441.1 GCA_947177005.1 uncultured Clostridia bacterium
CTTACCACATCCGCTGAGGTTTGCCTTTGTTTTTTTCAGATTTGCTCATTTAGAACTGATATAAAAACCATCCGCAAGATCAATTTGTTTCAGAAAGGACGGCCGGGAAACAATGAATCCGTGGATGTCCTGCAGCATTTTTAAAATACGTTCCCGTTCTGCTTTCATTGGCGTATCCGCAGAGAGAAATTTAGTTTGAATAATCCGGTGGCAATTTTCCGGAGTATCAAAGTATGCCTCAAACCCGTCTCTGACCCGATTCCCCAGGTGCCGCATCAAAACTCTCATTGTATTCTGCTGCCGCAGCCGGGGATTTTTTACGCCCTCGATCAGAAAAAGCATTGTGACGGGCCGCCCCTGATAAAATCCCTTCGGGTCATTCAGAAACATACGATAGCTGTTCCACTTCTGCGCAAGACGCCCGGAACTCTCTGTCCCCATATCCATCTCAAGGAATAAAAGCCGGTCAGGAAGCTCGATCATTCCGTCAGGCATCATAAAATCAGAAGCCGGAGGCATGAACTTTTCATCGTAATACCTGTATGGGGACAGCCCCTTTGTATAGGACTCAAACTCCAGCCCAAACTGATTGAGATGCATTTGATGGTTGATGTTGGTTGGCGTCATGATCAGGGATGCGTAACCCGGAAGCCGGACATTTGCCTTTCCGCGCTTATACATTTGGAACAATTCGTTTCCATATATGGATTCGACTGTTTTGACACCTAATGTAGTCAGAAAAAAAGCCTCCAGCTTCTCCCCCTCTCCGTAACGGACCGGCTCAAGAAGCCCGTCCAGCAGCATTGCGTCGATTTTATGACAGGCGATCTCTCCGGGAAGACCGGCGGGGCCATACAGGTATTTACTGAGAAGGTCTTTGCTGAGGCACCGGTGCTGATATACAGCGAGCAGCGCCGCCTTGTCGGCAGGTGTCATCCCTGCTATCATAATTTCATCTGGTTTGAAATTTGCCATAAAACCTCTCCTCTCGTGGTTGTGTTATGCAAAAATCAGATGCTCTATCAGGTGACAAATACCAAAAAAGCCCATCTCCACTTTTGTGAATGGAGAAGGACTTTTTTGATATAAACGTGACAGGAGCAGATTCAGTTCAGTCCAAGGGCGGACTTTTCCTCATCCGTCAGTTTTGCCAGAGCAGCCTTGCGGACAGCATCCCTGGGATCTTCCCGGCGCAGGCCAACAGCCCCGTAAATTTGACACTCTCTCACTTCGATATTGGATGCATCCTTCAGCATCTTCCTAACGAATTTTGCGCGGCCCTCAGGACTCAAATGCTGGATTCCGGATTCGTTGTCCAGGACGATGCTGATATAGGTTCTCGCTTTGGCAGGCGGCGGAGCAGGAATGGACAGATCCACTTTTTTGAAGTGCAGAGCGTAGGACGCCTTGTCGGCAAGGGCAAAAGCAATCTCGTCGATTCGTCCACTGTACATGCCCAGACTGCGCATAGTCAGCGCTTCATCATCACCTTCGGTTGAAACGATCCAGATACCATTGGGATTCATGTAATCGATTTTTGTCATTTGTTTGTTCTCCTTTTATGTTTTATTTTCTTTGGCCGAACCCTTGTAAATTTGCTGCTATATTATATGCTAAAGAAATAGAAAATATCAACTCATGATAGAATGTTCCAAAAAATTCCGGACACAACTGTTATCCCGCCAAACAATGCCAAGGAAAGCCCAGAATAAAGGATTCCCCTGATTGCTCTTGACCGCTGCATATCATTTCCGGCAGATGTACTCAATTTTGTTACACTGATAACAAAAAATATCAGAGCTGTGATGGCACAGATGCCGCTGACAGCTGTGCCAATTGCCTTAAATCCTCCGAAAAAGCCGGACAATTCACTCGCATCCGGCGGCGTCCCGATGGAAGGCATCTGAACAGTCGGAATTTTTATTGCTGCGGCATTAGCTGTGACAGTCTGACAAGCTGAGACGGCCATAATTGCAGCTGGCAGAATTTTAGACTCAAATCTGTTCATTTTTACTTTTCCTTTCTGCAATTCTCACAGAAATGCTCCCCAGAACATTCCGGCTACAAGCGTTATCGATCCAAAAATTGCAAGAGCTGCCCCGCTGATGAAAATGCCTTTTACCGCCATGGAACGGTTCCGTTCGTTATCCCCTGCCATTCCGAGCTTCGTAATCTGCCAAAGCAGGCAAATAATCGCAGTAATCGTGCATATTCCAAAAACTGCGGTTCCTATGGTTTTGTACTTTTGAAGTACATAGCTGACCGAATCGGAAAGATTCCCTGAACCGCTTCCCCCGTCCCCGGCAGCCGGTACCGACAGAACTACCGAGCCGCTTCCATCAATAGATGCGTCCAGAATTGCGTTCCCTGAATCTCCTGCCAATGCAGGCGTTGCCGTACAGAATATGGTTACAAAAGCAAGTAATACGGCTAAGATCTTCTTAATTTTCATAACAATTCTCCTCTCTCGAAAAAGCAGCCGGGCCGCTTTCCGCGAAATCCCGGCTGCTGTTATCAGAGCAGCCGCCGGAATGATCAGGCTCCGGTAAGCGCACCCCAGAAGAATCCGACGATAATGGTCGCGCCGCCCAGCAGAGCCGTTGCAATACCTGTTGTCAGGATGCCCATAATCGCCTTTTTGCGGGCCATCTCGTTATCCCCGGCAGCGCCAAGCTTCGTGAACTGGAGCAGCATGAAGATGAGCATCGTAATCGTCAGGATACCCATGATGGCTACTGCGATCGCTTTATACTTGGTGATAACCGTTGTAAAGCTGCCGTCCGTGTTCTGCTGCGCAACTTCGCTGCTGCTGTTGATCGCACCTGAATCGTCAACCAGATCAAACAGAGAGCTGGCGGTGCCGCCGTCACCGGGCGGGTCATAGGCGTAGGCAAGGGGCACTGACTGGAACGTCATTCCTAGAAACATTATGAACGCCATCAGGAAGGACGTAATCCGAGTCTTGAGTGTACTGCTGTTCATAGGGTTTATACCTCCTTTTCGCCGAGGGCGTTATTGTGTTTGGGCAGTCTGGTTCAGTAAAACGATAAATTGCTGTCCATTGGCCCCTCGATCAAAAAGACTGTATGCAAAAGGAAAAATTTCTATCAGAAGAAGTTTTCGCTTGATATTTTAACTCTAATCAGCATATTATATATCAAATCTTGCACTGCTTACATTTTTTAAAGACCGGCGTTTGTTCGTTCACAATTTCGTTACAAAACTGCCTTGCAATTCTCAAATGCAGACCTTAAAATATATATATATATATCAATTCAATCGGATGTAACTAAAAC
>CAMWSZ010000442.1 GCA_947177005.1 uncultured Clostridia bacterium
CCTCAAGGCGGTGGGCAGCGTCAAGCCGGTGGACATCATCGGCATCGGACAGGCCCTGTCCGGCTTTATGCAGGAACTGGGGAATATTTTCCTTAATCTGTTTGACAAGGGCTATGACAGCGAGGACGATATCCCCAGAAAAGCCAAATACCGGCGGGACGCCTATCTTGCCTACCAGAACAGCAAGCCTCCCGCCGTGACGGACGAGCTGCGCGGCAGCATCAGCAGCGAGCTGTGCGCCGAATTCCAGAAAACCGGCATCTGCGGCATCCCGGAACAGATGATCCGGGGGCTGGCAAACGACATCATGTGTGCGCTGTACCTCAGCGAATAAGGCCGTTTTTTGCGGCGGAAAGGTTCGAGCTATGAGCGATTTATCCCCCACAAGGGAAGCTGCACGGCAGCTTGCGTCCCTCCTTCCCGACCCCTGTACGCCGGGCGGGGAGGCATGGCGCTTTTTCCATTTCCAGACCAACGACTTCTGTACCGTAGAGCGCACGGTGCGGCTGGCGTGCGGAATGCGCAAGGATCTCCACGCCCCCCTGTTTCTGTCCATTGACCGGTTTTATGAGCTGGTGAGCGGCGCGGATACCAGAAAAAAAAGGGTGGAGGAATTCGATTTCCACGCTGCGCAGGCGTCCGTGCCGGAGTTGTTGGACGGCTGTCAGGTCTTTGTCTGGCAGACATTTTCCAAAATGAGTCCCAATCAGGCCCAGGAGCCGAAATACAGCGCACTGCTGTTCAAATTTTTGCAGTTCTGCGAGAGCGAGCGTGCGGAATGCCTGCAAGCCGCGGCAGAGGGCCGCAGGCCGGGTACGGAGTTGCTCCCGCTGTCCCGTCAGGTGGTTTTCATCTCCTACGGACCCTATTTCCCCCTGCCGGAGCTGCTGCGGGAATCCCTGTGTACAATCCAATACGGGCCTCTGACACCGGAGGATTTCGGGGTTCTGCTGCCGGAGTACTGGCAGCGGAATGAGGAGCGGACGCGCCGGACGCTGGGCGGCGGACGGCTGGCTGACGCCATGCTGAAAAAGAAGGAGCCGCCGGTTTTTTCGCCGGAACTGCTGAAATGGTACGCAGATTACATGGCCGGTATTCCTGAACTGAACGTCCGCCGTCTGCTGACGGAAATGGCCTATCCGGGCGGCAATGTGGACTACACCCGGCGGGAACGGCTGGAACCGGTGATCGTGGATTACAAAAACAAGATCCTCCGCCAGCACGGACGGCTGGAGGTCCTGCACAGCAGCGGCGGCGAGGTGCGGGGACTGGAAACGGTGCGCCGCTGGCTCGGTGCCCATAAGATCCGCACGCCGGGACTGGCCCCCACCGGAATTTTACTGGTGGGCATCCCCGGAACGGGAAAGTCCGCTACCGCGAAAATGGCGGCTAAAATCATGGATCTGCCGCTGGTCCGGCTGGACATGTCCAAAATTCTGGGCGGCTATGTGGGCGACTCCGAGAAGGGGATGCGGGAGATGCTGGACGACCTGCGCTTTGCCGCGCCGTGCGTGCTGTGGATCGACGAGGTCGAGAAGGCAATGGGCGGCGCGGACGCCAGAAGCGACGGCTCCGGCGTGATGCAGCGGCTGTTCGGGATGCTGCTGACCTTTATGCAGGAGAACGACCGGTCCGTGTTTTCCGTGACCACCGCCAATGATATCAGCCGCCTGCCGCCGGAATTCTTCCGGAACGGACGCTTCGATCAGGCGTTTTGCCTGATGATGCCGGAGTACGGCGGGTGCTGTGAGATCATGCAGGAGAAGCTGACGCAGCGGATGCGCGGGTCCGGCTGGCTGGGACCGGAGGAGACCGCAGACGCGGATACAGCCAGGCGCTTGTTTCACGCCTGCATCGGGACAAAGGAGCATCCGCGTTTCCTGACGGGCGCCGATATTGAGGCGCATGTGAAGGAGCTGTTCAGCTCATACCACCGGGAGCGGGCGGACCGTCCGCCGGAACAGGAGCTGGTACAGCGGATGCGGGAGGCCGCAAAAACGGTACGGGTACAGGCCCCGGCAGACTCCCCTGCCGCTATGCGGGAAATCGCGGCCCGGTATCTGGACATGATGCAGCGCGGCCTGCTGATGGCCGGTTCCGCGGACACGCCCTTTGTACGGGAAAATCTGGAGCTGGACCGGGTCCGGTATTACCGTTACCGGGAGGGTGACCGTGCCCTTCCCAACTGCCTGCGGCCTCCGGAAAACTATCAGGAACGGCTGGCGTCGGCATCCGAGGCGGAGTGGTACGACGCGAGATTTTTCCAGTGTCTGGTGGAGGCCATGAACGAACAGATCATTCTGGACCGCGACCGGACCCCCGAGGAGACCCGGCAGGCTTACTGGAAGCTGAAAAGCGCCCGGCTGCGCTGAAAAACAGGGGTGGACAAATAAAACGGATTATGCTACAGTAGAAAAAAGGGGGAATTTAAATGGTCTGTCCATACTGCGGCAAGGAATATTTCGGCAGCGGCGGCTGCCCGCGGTGCGGCCCAGGGGCCCGGACGTTTTGTCCGCGCTGCGGCAGTCCTGCGGACGGACCGTTCTGCTCCCGCTGCGGGGCCAAGGTTTCGCCCAGCACGGCGGACAGCAGTGATAAAAATAAATGGGCAGCTTTTTTTCTGTGCCTGTTTCTGGGCGGGCTGGGCATCCACCGGTTTTATACTGGAAAAGTTGGCACCGGTATCTTATGGCTGCTCCTGTTCCTGCTGCCCTTCAAGCTCTGGACTGTCGCGGTGCTCGTCGATCTGATTACCATTGTCATGGGAAAATTCAGGGACAAACAGGGCCGCTATCTGCGGTAATCACGGACCTCCCCCGCGGGAGGTCCGCTTTTTTGCCGGTCTGTGAATAATATGTAAAATAATCGAAAAATTTGTATAATCTCTTGCATATTCAAGTGGAATGTGGTATACTCATGGAAACTGAACGGCGGCGCAGTATCCTAGTCAGATCTGCCGCTTCCGAAGAAGGGCCTAAAAATCCTTTAAAGGGCATAGCTGTGAAACCCCTGGTGCCTGCTTCTAACGCCCAGTTTGGGGTGGGTGCTGGGTGGAAAGCGCGGACGCCCCGCGCTTGCGGATTCAGGGCGTTCCCCAATGGCATGGGGAAGCCGACCCTGCTTTCGTGGAGACCTGTTCTTGTGCGCAGGCGTACACTCTCCGGAGTCATTGACCTGTGTACGGCTCAGGGTAGAAACCTGTATTGCGGTGCTATTCGGCCGCTGAGCCGTGAACGCTGTGTGCAGAGTAGCCTGCCTTGCGTGGGTATGGCGGATAGGAGAACAAC
>CAMWSZ010000443.1 GCA_947177005.1 uncultured Clostridia bacterium
ACGCAGAGCAGTGGTTGAGATTCTTCTGCACCCGCTCCAGCTCCCCGTACTTACGCATCAGCTGGACCGCATAAACCTTCCGCATTGAGTGCGCCCCGATGTTCTGCGGAAGCCGAAAAGCCTTACTGGCCCGCTTGATGTCCTTCCAGACGGCTTGCCGGGTCTTGTGCGTGCCCTTTTTCCTGCCCGGAAACGCCCATTCCGGACCAGCCTGCCGCATAATTGCTTCGTAGAGGGGCCTAGGAAGCCCGTAGCGGCGCTTCTTGCCCGTCTTGGCTTCTGTATACCACCCCGACATGGAAAGGCCGTCAGAACGCAGGAGAAGGGCGTCAGAGAGCCGCATCCCCGTATGTAACATCACGCGCACAATCAGCTGATTTTGCGGCATGAGGGCCGCGAGGACCCGATCAAGCTGTTGCTGGTAAAGATATTCCGTGGTCATAAAATCACTCCTTTGCCCCTAAGTCGAATCGGCCCATGAGTTTACATGTTCCGTGCAACTCCAAGCGGAAAAGTCAACTGTTTCAGGATTTTGAAAATCGTGCGTCTTTCCTAAATTTGTAAACTCGCTAATTTTTCCCTAGAGTGCGTGCGGTTTCCAGGCTTGGGCCAGGGGGCCGCGGCATACAAAGGGAGGGGGTAAAATACCCCCTCATAGGGGCCTGTTTCCGGTCCCGAACTGCCCCGCCCCCGCCAGGTCCCTGCCGCCCCGTTTGCGGCGGTCCCGGTGCCGATCAGAACGCGAGCACCTGCGGGCCTGCTTCCATGCTTCGCATCCCGTTATCGTGAAAATACCTGTTGAAAAATTCCCGGTATCGTGATATAATGGGGATATGAAAGGAGGCGATCCCGTGTATACTCTCAACTCACGACTTGGACCATTTACCAATCTGCTGTCCCTCGCGGAAGCAGCAGAAATATGGAGAATTGACCAGAGCACCATACGTAAAGCCATCGAGGCTGGACGCCTAAAACCGGAATATGATTGCCGTAAATTTGGAAAACAGTGGGTTGTCACTGCTGGTGCAATGCGCCGGGAATTCCCGCGCGGTGCTTCCTACTGGGACATGTACATTGCCGACCTGCGCAAACAAGCAGGGCTTGACTGATACCGCATTACGCAATTCGCGATATCGAGAAAAACCAGTGGTTTCGATAGGGGAAACCACTGGTTTTTATACAGTCTTTATTATCAAACAAATATTTCAGTAAAACTGGAACATTTGTTCTTTTATGCTGGAAACTATTTCCCTGTCTGCACCGTCCGACACTCCTTACAAGCGTCTGTATTCTTTCGGTCACAAATCGGGCACGGATTAAAATACTCCCGCCCCTCCAGCCTGAACACATAACGATAGTCACATGCACCGTTCAATTTTCTGCACTTATCGCAAGGTCCATAAAATTGATGCTTTCTGCAATAAAAATTCTCAAATCCCTTTGGTTTTTTGTTTTTTCCCATTTTTTCCACTCCCCATCGGTACACTGATTTCCCGATTGGCTAGAATATAATCCCCAGCACCAAAGTGCCAGAAAAACCGCTCTATCAGCTGTTTCACATCCTCGCGGATTGCATCATCATCCGACACATGAACGAGATCCCCATCTTCCAGATCTTCCGCATCCAGGGCGCGGGCCGCATCCTTCATCCAACCCCCGAAGGCCATAAGCCGGCGCCGCCGCAGGGCTTCGGTATAGTCCCGCAGAATCTCAATGGCCCGGTCCTCTGGGAGCGCCGGATCTATGTAATCATCATCCTTGATGGGATACTTCGCGCCCTCCTTAGCGGCGGCAAGGCTGGCGCTTTCTACCCCGCCCCGCTTCCGCTTGGCTTTAGTCGTGGAGATATCTACGCTGGGCAGATAATCCACCCGTAAAGCCTTTTGCCAGAACAGAACAAGGTCACTCTGATTCAAGTATTTCCCAGACTTCCGACTTGCCTTGCTGAAGTAGTCCTTGTCTACCGCGATGATAACATGAATGTGAGGGTGATAGCCTTTATCCTCATTGGTAATCCCGTTTCCCCGAGTGATCTCAATCGCCCGGAAATACCCCCTGACTGATCGTTCAATAGGCCGTTGGTCTAAAAACCGATACCATGCCTTAGTCAATTCCCCAAGAGCCGCACCCAAATGTTCCCCGTCCACGTTCTTCATAGTCAGCGTCAGGAAGATGAATTTCACTTCATGCTCCTGCTCCACCAGATCGAGCACCCGCGACAGCTTCCAAGCGTTCTTCTTGGCCCTGCGGCCTATGCACATGGGGCACAACCGCATTTTGCAGAAATTTGCCGTCTTCAATTTCCGCTCCCCGCCCTCCGGCGTTGCAAATTCAAGAAAGGTCGCGCAGTCCCTCGCCCTCGCCGCATAATCCGGGTACCCGGCTTTCTCATAGAGTTCATAGAGATGCATATTCCGCTCCCTTCGCTCCTTCCAGTCATAACGCCGGTCCTCCAGCGTTGTGACTTCACCATCGGCAGAAACTAGCACTTGCGCATTTTGCGCTTTCATGATATAATCCATCGTACATAACCGTCTTTCTGGAAATCTTCCGGCAACCTAAAGTAAGGCCGTCCGGTGTTTCGTTTGGTATTTTTGTTTGTTTGGTCACTTACAGAATACCACAGGAGGGCGGTTTTGTCTACCCTAAAATCGCCCATTTTATATCTATGCGAATCTTGACGAAAAACGGGGCAAATCTCTGCCCACGTTAAGCCTTAATAGTATCAAGACAATACCTAGACTAGAAGGGGCTGCGCCGTGGCCCTCCTGAAAGCCTGTTTCTTGACGTAGAAACGCACTATCGGCGGTCGGAGCGGGCCGGGCCGAGCTACGCCCGGTCCGGCCCGTTTCCTCCCTTGTCCTGGTGGTTGTCGCGCCCGCCTGTCGCGCGAGTCTAACAAAACATGAATTCTTGTTCAAGCCGTGGGTTGAACAAAATTCGTGTTTTGTTCGGTTCGCGCTGGCCCGGCCCCGGTCCCCGGCGGCGGGCCCCCCGCCGTTCGGGTCCCTGGGCCTTTTGCGCAGCTGGCCCCTTGCGCCGCCTTTGGCTGGTTCCGGGTGCTTCTCCGGTCGGGGCGCGGTCGCGTCGCCGGGCGCGTCCATTCGTCCGCGCTTCCGGTGCCGCGCCCACTGCCCCTTTCGCGTTTCTGCCCTTCGGCCCCCCCGGCGCTTACGCGCGGCCCCCCCCAGGGGGGGCCTTGCGGCTTCGCCGCTCCCGGTCCTTCAGCTTCCGATCGAGCAGGATATCAGCCATAGCGTAAATAGCCGTGACGGACGCAGAGC
>CAMWSZ010000444.1 GCA_947177005.1 uncultured Clostridia bacterium
CTCCCGGCGGTGTGGGCGTGACGATCTCCAGCCAGTCTGGGTGGCGGATGCCCGCTCTGACCGCCGGGCAGGATGAACTGCTGGCCACCACGCCCACCGAGGAACTGCTGGCACTGGACATTCTTCAGCCGGGGAATATCCGTGATACCCTTCACGCCTATCAGATGGCGAAGCGGTGCAACGAGAAGCGGGTCATGGCCGAGGCGGTCAAATGGGGCAAGCGGGGCGCACGGCTCAACGATATTGCCCCTGGCATCATCGTCACACCCCTGGCCCTTGACGAGTTCAACGGCCCTCGCGGCGATTTCTACAAAAATATGTTCGCCAACTGTCCCGCTGGCCGTCCCGGTACGGCAGATGAGGTGGCAAACGTGGCGGAACTCCTGATGAGCAGCAAGGGCGCTTTCATCACTGGCTCCACCATCCTGATCGACGGCGGCGCAACCTCCAGCTATTACTATGGGCCGCTGAAACCTCAGGCATAAATGGGAGCAAAGCGGTTTGCGCTATATTGGGCATTTGTGATTGTCTTTGCGCTGCTGACCGGGTGGATTGTCAACTTTGCGATATAGTGTTTGGAGATTTTATGAAAAGAAAGATGATATCAGCTATCGTGCTGACGATCCTTCTTGCGCTGACCGGATGCCAGGAGAAAACTCCTGACGGAGTTGTGCGCACGAGGTGGTCCCATACTTATGAGGGCTATCCCATAGTCTATATTTCCTCTGATGTTTCTGCTGACGGGCTTTTGTCTGCCTATGAATCTCTGGAGGCTTCCTTTGATGGAACTGCCGCCATCAAGCTATCCAAGACAGATACGGACGAAGGCTTTGAATGGATGGAGTTGATTCAAAAATTGTCCGAATTGTTAGCGGAATCTGTTGTTTTGGAATCGCCTTCCTCTGTGAATTTTTTCGATTATGACTGTACCATTGTTCTGTCACATTTCAGAAGCCATGATGTAGCCGGCTTTAATGGTGCGGTAAAGCAAGCAGCGGCGATTTCCGCAGAACTGGAAACAGCCAACCGACTGTCTGCTGGTTTGTGCGATCTGGATTTACTGGCAGAAAAGGGAAAACAGACGGTGGACAGCTTGGATGGGCATATCCTTTATATCAGCGTAATGGACCGCGCAACGATAGAAAGCGCAGGTGTTATCCTACCGGAATCCAACACATATGACATTGGAATTTTATCTTCCTATGACCCCATAGCGTTAGATCAGGCTTGTATTGACATAATTGCAATTTTAGGGGAAGGTGTGCCGTTTCTTTCTCAAATTGAGCATTGTAACGGTCTGCGTACCCTGATACACGGTGAACAAATTGGCCTGGGCAGCCGCACTTATGCGTTGACTGCTCTTGATAGCTGAAATCTTAGAAAATTGAAAGGGGATACGGTAATACCATGAAATGCATAAAACGAACTTTATCCAGCTTACTGGTTGCAATTATGCTTCTCTCACTGGCAGGCTGCGGCGGCAGCTCTGATGCGAACAGCACGATTGAGCCGGAAACTCAAATCTTGGCTTTATCTTCTGGCGAAATAACAACAGGCTTTCATGACGTTTCCGCTGATGCGGATTATGCTGAGGCTGTGGCGTGGTGCCGTGAAAATGGTTTGCTGTCAGGGGTAGGTGATAATCGTTTTGATCCTGACGGTACTCTGACCCGTGCCATGCTTGCCACCGCTATCTACCGTGCGGCTGGCGAGCCTGCGGTATCAGGAACACCATCTTTCAACGATACGCAAAGCAACACTTGGTATTCCAATGCTGTGGTGTGGGCCAACGCCAACGGCATTATTCAGGGCTATGGGAATGGCCTTTTTGGAACGGATGACCCAGTGAGTGTGGAGCAGCTACAGGTAATCATTGACCGCTACCTGGGCAGGGGGAACACCTGGAAGGGTGATCCCGCTCTAAAAGTTCCCGCTACCCGCGCTCAAGTTGCCGCTGCGCTCTATGAAAACTTGAAAGATACTGCTTCCAGCAGCGGCAAGGTGCTGGTAGCCTACTTCTCGGCCACTGGCAGTACAGAGCGGGTGGCTGAGTATATTGCCGAGGCTATGGGCGCTGATCTCTTTGAGTTGGAACCTGTGGAGCCGTATACCTCGTCTGATTTGAATTATAACAATAATTCCAGTCGGGTAATCCAAGAGCATGACGACCCCAGCCTTCAGGACATCGCGCTGGTCAAGACCACCCCGGACAACTGGGCGAATTATGATGTAGTGTTCATCGGTTATCCCATCTGGTGGCACGCTGCCTCTTGGGTAGTAAACCACTTTGTCACTGACAATGATTTTTCCGGCAAGACGGTCATTCCTTTCTGCACTTCTGCCAGTTCACCTCTGGAGGGCAGCGATGAGAAGCTGGCCGCAATGACAAACACTGGGAATTGGCTCCCTGGCATGAGGTTCTCCAGTGGAGCTTCCCAGGAAACAGTAACAGAGTGGGTGAGTACCTTAAAATTAACTGAGCCTTCAACCAACACAGCGAATGTTCTGGTGGCCTATTTTTCCCGCACTGGGGAAAATTACGGCGTGGGCGTGATTGAAAAAGGGAATACTGAGATTGTGGCTGAAATGATTGCAGATGGAGCCAGGGCCGACCTCTTTCACATTGAAACGGTCAAGACTTATCCCAGCGGCTACGAGGACACCAAGACTATAGCCCAGCAGGAACAGACCGAAAACGCCCGGCCAGAGTTGACCGCCACAGTTGACAGCTTTGACAATTATGATGTGATTTTCGTAGGCTATCCCATTTGGTACAGCGATGCTCCTATGGCAGTCTACACATTTCTGGATAGCTACAACTGGAATGGCAAGACGGTGATTCCCTTCTGCACCCATGCCGGGAGCGGCCTTTCCGGGACAGTCAGCCGCATCAAAACCGCTCTGCCCAGTGCTACAGTGTTGGACGGTCTGTCTATCTCCGGGGCTACGGCTCAGAATGATCGTGCCGCCACCCAGCGCAGCGTAGATACCTTCCTGGAGGGCTTGGATCTCTCAAGCCCCTCCAGCGATATTTCCTCCGTTTACATGACGACCTCCATCAGCCCGGAAGGGCTGATGGAGGTCTACCGAGCGTTGAACTGGACGCCCACTGGTAATGTTGCGGTAAAGCTCTCCACAGACGTTTGAATGTGGAGAAGCATCAATTTTCAAAGATGCTTCTCCGTATTTTTCTGGAAATCTCAAATTCCCCCTTGACAACATCTTTAGAATATAGTTTCGATGACCAGCTCCTGATGTATGCCCAGCGTCCGAACGCTACCGC
>CAMWSZ010000445.1 GCA_947177005.1 uncultured Clostridia bacterium
ATTGCCAGCACAGCAATCAGGATATACCGCTTATGGTAATGCCACCAGTTAGCCCGTCTCTGGGCATCGGTCATGGGCGGCATTTCGCGGGGTTCCGCTTTTCTGGACATCGTGTTCTCTCCTTCCGGCATTTTTTGACTATATTACCACGGAAAAACGGTACTTACAACCATCATTCAGATTTTCAGTGCAAACGGTTCCGCAGCCAGTCCGGTTCCGCCGTGCAGTCCGGCAGGACCAAAGCTGTACCACGCATACCGGACCTCCGCCGGTTCCGGCACTCCTGTCACCCGCACGGTATCCGGTCCAAGTACCTGGGCGGCGGCTTCCTGTACCGCGCCGCCGGAGTCCACCAGCTGGAACCCGCCGCCGTCCAGCCGCAGTCCGCCGCCGGTGTGATCAAATCGGAGCGTTACGCCGCCGTCCTCCTTCCGGGCCTCCACGCATACAGGTGACACGCCAGCCGCCGGCAGGTGAAAAACCGTCTCCAGCGTCAGCAGCCCCAAACGTTCCCCAGGAGTGCGTTTATCAATAGGATGGACGTTGTCAAACTCCCCGCAGTCCGCCAGTACCGCCAGTCCCATATGGGGGATGGTTCGGACGGTATCCGCCTGCGCTTTGCGGAGGATTGGCCAGCACATGGGGTCTCCGGTTTGGGAATCCGCATTGCTGATATACATAGGCAGCTGCACCAGCAGGAACGGTTTTTCCCTGTCTTCCCAATCCAGCCGCCAGCGGCGAATCAAGGCGTTCAGCATAGCGGCATACGCTTCCGGACGGTCCTCGTCCTGTTCGCCCTGGTAATACCAGAAGCCTCGCAAGGAAAAGGGTTTTATTCTCCGCAGCATAGTCTGACAGAGCAGACCGGGCCGCTGAAACCCGGTACGTCCGGCAGGGGGCGGCCAGGGATACAGCCCGCATTCTCTGTTCAGCGTTACCCAGTCAATATTAGGGTCCTTTTCCCGGCATATGGCAATCCGGGCATTCCAGATATCCACGTCCGCCTGATAATCCAGCAGCTCCCGTGCAAATTCTCCATCGGATTTGTTCCCCATGCGGAAGTTGTACTCCTCCACGCGCTTCCGTCCTTCCGGGAAAGCAAGCAGGTCATCTTCCGGTATCCAGCAGGGGGCAAAGGTACCGCCCCAGCAGCAGGAGATGACGCCGATATGGACACCCGGCAAATATTTCGCAAGAGTTCGTCCGGCGTACCAAGCTACAGCGGAAAACGTGCCGGACGTTTCCGGACCAGAAATTTTCCAGCGGCTGTCCCGTTCCAGAAGTTCGGCTTCTTCCTCCGTTACGGCTTTGGGCGTCATATATAAATGGAGCCGTTCCAGTGAGCTATTTTTGACGGTCTCTGTTCCGTTTTGGGAATCCTGCAAGGCAAACTCCATGTTGCTCTGTCCGCCCGCCAGGAATACCTCCCCTCGGTATATATGGTGCAGAACAATTTTCTCATTTTGACAGCGGGCAGTAAGGTCCCACGGTCCGCCTGCTGGTTTAGCAGGAAGAACGGCCTTCCATTGACCGTCCTCCGTCACTTGAGTTTGGACATGAATGCCGTCCATCAAAACCTCCACGGTCTCTCCTGCTGCCGCACTTCCCCAGACCGGAACGGGCATATCCCGCTGGACCACCATATCATCGCTAAAAATAGCGGCTAAAGCAAATTTCATGATCCTTGTTTCGCTAAATACGCCAGATTCTGGTCTATCAGCGCACACCGCTGTGCTACACACTCCGCACTGCGCAGTGGGTCAGCAGGTGTATGCAGCGTGAAATCTACCATACGGTCTATCGTGGTAGACGCAACATGGAGCCGGGTATCAGCGGATGCGTAGTAGATGTACAAGGAGCCGTCATCGTCCACAATCGCACCGTTGGTGAATGTCACATTGTCCACGTCGCCGGATCGCTCGCCGCCGCGGGGGGCGATCAGGAAGCCGGACGGTTCTGCAATGACTTCTGCCGGGGCTGACAGAGAGGTCAGAAACACATACACGACATACCGAAGTCCGGCGGCGGTATTGCGCACCCCGTGGGCGATGTGCAGCCACCCGGCGGAGGTCTTGATGGGCACCGCGCCTGCACCGTTTTTGGATTCGGTAATGGTGTGATAGCGGCGGGGACTGGTAATGCGTTCATGTTCGATCACCGGATGGGTGATATCATCGCAGAGACCGAAACCGATACCGCCGCCGGAACCGGTCTCAATAAAACCATCCATAGGCCGGGTAAAGAATGCGTACTTGCCATCTACCAATTCCGGCAGCAGGCAGACATTGCGCTGCTGAGGGCTTTCCTTTGTGACCAGATTAGGCAGGCGTTCCCAGTTTTTCAGATCTTTCGTCCGCACGATGCCTGCTTCCGCAACAGCCGCAGAGAGGTCTGGGTCGGACGGGTCCTTGCTTTCGGAACAGAAAACACCGTAAATCCAGCCGTCCTCATGCTGTGTCAAACGCATATCATAGACATTGGTTTCTGCCGGGCTGATATCCGGCAGCTGCACCGGATGGTCCCAAAACCTGAATCCCTCTGTAGGGCTTTCGCTTTCCGCCACAGCAAAAAAGCTTTTGCGGTCGCTGCCCTCCACACGGGCCACCAGATAATATTTGCCGTTCAGCTTGACAGCACCGGCATTAAAAGCGGCGTTGACGCCTAAGCGCTCCATAAAATAGGGATTTGTGGCGGGGTTCATATCGTACCGCCAGATCAGCGGCGCGTGTTCGCGGGTCAATACCGGATTCTCCCAGCGGTCATAAATACCATTATAAAAATCGGTCCGGCGGTTGGGGCGGCTGACCAGCGCCTCATAGCGGGCTGTTTCCCGCGCCAGTTCCTTTTCAAACGAAAACATCGGGGTCCCTCCTTATCAGTTCTATACACATACGGCCATTGTGATACGGGCATTTCCACGGCTCTACAATCGGCTTGTTCCGGTCCGGCTCGCCGTTTTCATCCAGCCGCCAGAACCATTCTCCGCCTTCCCGACGGTCTTCTATTTTTTCGGTGATGTACCGCCACAGTGCTGCGGCAGCGTCCCGGTAATCTGTGCGGTCCGGATGTTTTTCAAAGGCGTTGACGAACCCAAGAAGGGCCTCGGCCTGCACCCACCAGATGCGGTGCGTATCGTCCACGCCGTTTTCACACTCGTTCAGCAGGGAACCGTGCCGGAAAGCGGTATGAATAATATTGTCTGCAAGGCCGCTGTCAATCTCTGCAATCTTTTCTGTCATGGCCGGGTCTTTCAGCAGACCGCAGCCCCAGTCAATGAGCC
>CAMWSZ010000446.1 GCA_947177005.1 uncultured Clostridia bacterium
CTGCGCTCCGCGGACGGAAAACTTCACATTCAGGCAGAACCGGAAGAAAAAACGGTCAAGCCTGGAGAAATCGTCTATATTCCCGTTTTCCTGGCAGGGGAGAACGGCGTGGTGGAGTCCAACAACGACCGAAAGCTGACCGTCACGGTCGAGGGCGGCGAACTGCTGGCCTTCGGCAGCGCCAACCCCTGTACAGAGGAGCGGTACGACAGCGGCAGCTTTACCACCTACTACGGCCACGCGCTGGCTGTGGCGCGGGCGGGCCAAGCCGGAACCCTGCGGCTCACCGCCACGGACGGAACCCTGACCGGGCAGGCGGAAGTCGCCGTTCTCTGACAAGCAGCAGGAATCCGCGGCAACTGAACAGAAAACCGCTCCCTTGCGAATTTTTCCGAAGGGAGCGGTTTTAACGTTTCTTTAGCACATCGCAAACACAGGAATAACAAACCGGGTCTATGATAGGTTCAACAAAAAAATGGGTGGCATCGCGATCTGCATATTTAATTACGGCATTTCCCATCTTGGATATCAGGCACCCACAACGGACGTAATTCCCGTACAGAATGACACCTTTCAATCCTTTATCATTTTCTGCGTGATTGGCGCACAGCTCAGCTGATATCCGCAACCGCGTAATCACCCAATTCCATTTTATCCCCAATCCGAAAAACCATAGGGCGCTGAAAAACAGGCCCATCCACCGCAAGCGTGTGATATTCGCCATTTTCTCCGCAAATATCAATGCCCGCTGCCTTCATAACGGCGACCGACGCTTCATCGAGATATGTTCCGAGGAGATCCATCGGCAAAACCGACCGGTTAACGCTCTTAATGAGGCATTTATATCCCAGCCGGATCAGTTCATAGACCATTTCCTCCCGGCCCCGCTGCCACAGCGGAAAGCAGGGGAGCAGCCCGGCCGCCGCGCATCGGTCCTCCTCCCACTGCCGATTTTGCGCGATATCAATGTCACCAAAACAGACCGCCTCGGCGCCCATACGCTTCGCCTGCCTCAAACCCGCCTCAAAAGCCGTCTGGTAAGTAGATCCGTCCGCAGGACAGGTTATAATCGGAAGCGCAAGGGCCTGGGAATACCGTTCCAGCATTGCGGCGTCCGCGCCGTGGAAATAGGAGCGGCCGACAGCTTCATTTACCATAACAACCAGGCAAACCGGCGTATGGCCCCCCTCCCGCATTTTGTGAAGGGCTAGAGTGCTGTCCTTTCCACAGCTATATGATATGGCAAACTTCATGACATATCCCCCGAAACTATTGATCTTCCGCCGCGGCCCGGCTGTCCAGCACCTGCTGAATGGTTGCTTTCAGCGTTTCGACCTGAACCGGCTTGGCAAGGTGCGCGTCCATCCCGGCCTCCAGGGCCTCCCGCACGTCGTCCACAAAGGCGTTGGCCGTTATCGCGATGACCGGTATCTTTCCGGCCATCGGGTGGCCGCTGCTCCGGATTGCCCGGGTGGCTTCGTGTCCGTCCATCACGGGCATTTGGATATCCATAAAGATCATATCATACTCGCCGGGCTGGGAAGCCTCAAACTTCTCCAAAGCCTCCTGCCCGTTGGCGGCGTCGTCGCATTGTGCGCCCAGAGTGGTTAGAATTTTGGTCAGAATCATCCGGTTGATTGCAATATCGTCCACCACAAGAACGTGCTTGCCCCGGACAACATCCGATTGGGGCCTGGACTCCTTCTCCTCTTTGGCCATGACCCGCTGGACAGCCGATTTGAAGGTGCTCACAAAGAATGGCTTGGGCATAAAGTGGACAATGCCCAGCTCCCTGGCCTCCGCCTCGATTTCGTCCCAATCGTAGGCGGTCAGGAGGATAATGGGGACTTTATCTGAATAATTTTTCCGGATCAGCCGGGTCGTCTCCAGTCCGTTCAGGGTCGGCATCTGCCAGTCCAGCAAAATCAGGTCATAGGGCTGCCCCGCCTCCCGGGCGGAGCGCATCATTTGCACGGCGGTCTCCCCGTCGGTGGCGTAGTCCACAGCTACGCCTGTCCCGGCCATCATCTTGGCAATGTTCCTGCAGATCTGCTCGTCATCATCCGCCACAATCATCCTGGCCAGCTTGTGTTCGCTCCAGAATTTGGTGTCAGACTCACGCACGGACTCGTCCGGAATCCGCAGCTCCAGCTCTACAATAAAGGTAGTCCCTTTGTCCAGCTCGCTTTCTACCTCAATTGTGCCGCCCATCAGGTCCACCAGGTTTTTGGTGATCGACATGCCCAGGCCAGTACCCAGAATGCTATATGTGCTGTCGGTTTCCTCCCGGCTGAAAGGCTCAAAAATATTTTTTAAGTAATCCTTGCTCATGCCGTATCCGTTGTCCTGAATGGTAAACCGGATGCGGCTATAGTTGTTTACGGCCTGGGGCAGCTCTTCCACCAGCAACTCGACAGTTCCGCGCTCCGGAGTAAATTTCACGGCATTGGACTGCAGATTAAGCAGAATCTGGTTGATCCGCGTCTTGTCGCCCAGCAGACGCTCATAATTCAGGTGGGAGACGGCAATGTTGAAGGTCTGGTCCTTCTCCTTTGTCTGGGAGCGGATAATCGAATTGATTTCATCAATGATTTCCGCCAGATTAATTTCGGCAATATTTAATGTGGTGCTGCCGTGCTCAATTTTGCTCATATCCAGAATATCATTGATGAGGCTCAGCAGGTGCTGACTGGCCGCGTCAATGCGCTGGATATATTCCGTCACCATTGCGGGATTGTCCGCCTCGTCCCGCATCAGAGTCAGGAAACCGATGATCGCGTTCATCGGCGTGCGGATGTTGTGGCTCATGCTGCTGAGGAAAGCGGTCTTGGCCTCACTGGCCGACTGGGCCATGTGCAGGGCGGCCTCCAGGGCTGCCTTCTGCTGCTGCTCCTTGCGGACAATCTCGTCAATATTCCGGAATGCGAGCAGCACATGGGGGTCCGCGTGGTCTTCCACCTGGTACGCCACGCAGTTAAACTGAAAATTTTGTATCTTCTCATCCTTCTGAACCCGGAAAATCCCCGAATATTCCGGATGAACAGACAGCACCTTTCTGACCCGATCCAAAGACAGTGCCTTGGACAGATCTTCTTTATCTTCCTCCAAAATCCGGGAGTCTTTAATATACCGTTGCAAAGTCTCGGTATAAGGGAATGCTTCTCCGCTGCACCAGTCCACTTCTTCGGGCATGGATCCCGCCTTCTTCAAGGGCCAGAGCGTTGCAGCCTGCGTGTCCAGTTTGTAGACGGTAAAATAATCCCGGCTCAAGGCATTGAC
>CAMWSZ010000447.1 GCA_947177005.1 uncultured Clostridia bacterium
CGGATATCCTCTGCTCCTGCCTGACCCAAGACTGCCTGGGCCGCGGCAAGACGATTAAAGAAGGCGGCGCGGTCTACGACTTCATTTCCGGCTTGCAGGTGGGTATTGCAAATATGGCTGACAGTCTATCCGCTATCAAGAAGCTGGTCTATGAGGAAAAGAAGCTGACCCGCGACCAGCTGATGCAGGCTCTTTCCACTGACTTCGCAGGTGAAGAAGGAGAAGCGGTCCGTCAAATGCTCATCAATGACGCTCCCAAGTACGGCAATGATGACGACTATGCGGATCAGTTGGTGGTGGACGCCTATGCCTCCTACCTGGACGAGATGAAAAAGTACCCCAACACCCGTTATAAGAGAGGTCCTATCGGCGGCATCCGCTACGGCGGCACCTCCTCCATTTCGGCGAACGTGGGTCAGGGCTTCGGCACGATGGCTACACCGGACGGCCGCCACGCAAAAGAACCTCTGGCGGAAGGCTGCTCCCCCGCCCACGCTATGGATAAGAAAGGCCCCACTGCCGTTTTTAAGAGCGTATCCAAACTGCCCACCCATGAGATCACCGGCGGCGTCCTGCTGAACCAGAAGGTCACACCCGCTATGCTCTCCACCGAAGAGAACACCAAGAAACTGGAGACGATCGTCCGGACCTTCTTCAACCGTCTGGAGGGCTATCATGTTCAGTACAATGTCGTGGATAAAGCCACTCTGCTGGACGCCCAGGCCCATCCCGAAAATCATAAGGATTTGATTGTCCGCGTAGCCGGTTACAGCGCCTTCTTTAATGTGCTGAGCAAGGCAACCCAAGACGATATTATCGGACGGACGGAGCAGACTCTGTAATAAAAAATATTTGGCTTCCCGCCCCTCCGGGGGCGGAGCCATAAATCAATAAAGGAGATTTCATTATGAAACTGTGTATTGACGACGCCAACGTTGAGAAAATCCGCCGTGTTTACGACCTCTTTCCCGTGGATGGTGTTTCCACCAATCCCTCCATCCTGGCCAAGACCGGCCGCAAGCCCTATGAAGTTCTGACGGAAATCCGTTCCATCGTCGGCGAGGATGGCGAGCTGTTTGTACAGGCTACTTCCCTGAATGCTGAGGGCATGGTAGCAGAGGCCCGCAGGATTGTCTCCGAGCTGGGCAAAACTACGTTGACCAAGATCCCCTGTGTGCCCGAGGGGTTTAAGGCCATGAAGCAGCTGAAGAAGGAGGGCCTGCGCTTTATCGGCACGGCTATTTACACGCCTATGCAGGGCTTTTTGGCAGCCAAGTGCGGCGCGGAGTATGTGGCACCCTATGTGAACCGGATCGACAATATGGGCTTTGACGGCGTTCAGGTGTCTAAGGACATCCATGATGCCATTACGCGCAATGCCCTGGACAGCGGCCTGCTGGCAGCCAGCTTCAAGAACAGCCAGCAGGTGCTGGAACTGGTGAAGTACGGTGTCAAGGCAGTTACCGTTGCGCCGGATGTTATCGAAGGGCTGGTGAAAAACGCTGCTATTGATGCCGCTATTGCTCAGTTTACCAAAGACTTCGGCGGACTGGTCGGTGAGGGCCAGACTATGGCGAATTGCTGATAAAGGAGAACAGAGTGAAAATTGGAACCATCGGCACAGGGCAGATCGTTCGGGAAGTCTTAGAGGGTGTCACAGCTGTGGATGATATTTCCTGCGGAGCTGTTTATTCCCGGAGAAGGGAGACCGGTATTTCCCTGGCAGAATCGTTCGGAGTGGAAAAGGTCTATACAGATTTGGATCACTTTTTGAGTGACCCTGAACTGGATATTATCTATATCGCGTCGCCAAACAATCTCCACGCAGGGCAGGCTCGGATGGCTCTGAAGTACGGAAAGCACGTTTTGCTGGAAAAGCCCTTTACACCGACATTGGCGGAAGCGCAGGAGCTGTTCACATTAGCGGAGGAGCAGGGTGTATTTCTGCTTGAGGCAATTACCACCCAATCCCTGCCGAACTACAAAATATTGCGAGAGCTTCTGCCCCAGGTTGGGCGAGTGAAAATCGTCCAATGTTGCTACAGCCAATATTCCAGCCGCTATGACGCGCTCTTGTCTGGACAACTCCCTAATGTGTTCAATCCTGCGTTTGCGGGAGGAACCCTGATGGATATCAACCTCTACAATCTTTCTTTTGCCGTCAGTCTTTTCGGCAAACCGCTGGAGTCGTTCTACTATGCCAACCGACATGAGAACGGGGTGGATCTCTCTGGGGTATTGGTTATGCGTTATCCGGATTTTATATGTACCTGCGAGGGCGCGAAGGACACCTGGGGCGTTAACTCCGCACAAATCCAGGGGGAGAAAGGTTTTCTATACATCAAGGACGGCTGTAACTGGTTCTCGGAGATCATTCTGGAGACAAAGGAAGGACGTAAAACCTTCAATAGCCAGGAGCCTGCACGTCACTGGCACTATGAAGTGAAGGAACTGACTGAGTTAATTCAGAACAAGGATCGGGCAGAGTATGAACGCCGCAAGGCTTTGACTCTGGATGTTGTTGAAATATTGGAGGCGGCCCGTTCCTGATATAGCGCACCCAGGAGCAGGTGATTCTCTGGCTGTAATATATGAATTGAGCCGGTATGATTGGGATTTTCCAGTCATACCGGCTCATATTTTTTCGGAAGCCCTACAATTAACACAGATTTTTCACTCCACCAGAATTGCCTCGATCCCCTTTGCCTGTAAGGATGCCAGCACATCTTCGGGAATGCTCCGATTCGTGACAACGGTCCTGGGCTGCGGCGGAGATGTCTGCGGCAGGTTCAGAGGCACGACTCCCCGGCGGCTGAACTTCTCACTCTCCGTCAGCACCACAACCTGTTCCGCCTGACGGGCCATATCCCGTACAGCAACAGCGCGCATATGGTCCTGGTTTGTAAAGCCGGTGTGGTCGGAGTAGCCGTCTACCCCGATGAAGAAGCGGCTGACGAAAAACTCGTCCACGCACAGCCGGACCAGAGGGCCAACCATGACTTGGGACTCCGGCTGGCAGATGCCGCCCAAAAGAATGATCTGGAAGGAGCATTTCCCCCGAATGTAGGCAGCAATATAAGCGCTGTTGGTAATGATGGTCAGGTCTTTCCGCTTCTCCGCCAGCACGTCCGCCAGCAGTGCGCAGCAGCTTCCGCTCTCGATCATGATGGTGTCACCATTCGCCACCAGCTCCGCTGCCCGTTCCGCAATCCGGCGCTTTTCCTCATAGTGGTAAGCGATGCGGCTCTGGATATCGTCCGCGCTCCGCAG
>CAMWSZ010000448.1 GCA_947177005.1 uncultured Clostridia bacterium
GTCCAAACCGCTGCTCCAGCCGGTTTGGGTTCCAAGGCAGGTCATAGTTGACCATCAAATGCGCCCGCTGTAAGTTGATGCCTTCACCTGCGGCATCGGTCGCGATTAAAATACGGACGTTTTTGTCTTGCTTAAATCGGCCCTCTACTTTGCGCCGTTCATCCCGCAGCAGTCCGCCGTGGATGGTGACAACTGACTCCTCACTGCCCAGCAGGGAGCGGATTTTGTCTGTAAGATACCGAAGGGTATCCCGATGCTCTGTGAAGATAATCAGTTTTTCCCGTTCACCTTCCGCACCAAACATATTGTTATCGTCCTGAAGGATTTTTGACAGTTCACTCCACTTTCGATCCTCGCCGCTTTGCTGCACATCGTTTGCCATACGTTCCAGTCTTTTCAGGGCGGCAATCTCCGCCTCCAATTCTGCAATCGTCCGCGCAGCAGACGCTTGATCGACCACTTTTTCCTCAGTATCCTCCAGTTCAGAAGAGGGAAAATCATCGTCGTCATAGTCTTCATCATGCTGCACAGAATATTCCACTCCGCGGCGGCCAAGACGTTCTTCCGCTAAACGGTTCTCCAGTCGTTCTCTCCGGCGTTTTAACGACTGGTAGATTGCCTCCGGTGAGGATGCCAGACGGCGCTGCAAAACAGTCAGAGCAAAACCAACCGTATTTTTACGGTCCTTTTCCAGATTGTCCGCCCGGTTAAATTCTTCCTGGACATACTCTGTTACTGCACCGTATAATGCGGCCTCTCTGTTGGAAAGATCATAGTTGACGGTATAGGCTTTTCGTTCAGGGAACAGGGGAGTCCCGTCAAATTTCAGCAGATCCTCTTTTACAAGGCGGCGCATCACGTCGGACACATCTGCCGCTTGGCTTCCGCTGCGTGCAACACCTTCAAAACGGTCCTGGTCAATCAGGGACATGAAAAGTTGAAAGTCCTCTTCCTTTCCATTATGCGGAGTAGCCGTCAGAAGCAGGAAATGGCTTGTAATGGAGGACAGCAGACGTCCGGCCTGGAAGCGTTTCGTATATTTGACCTCATTTCCCCATACAGTAGCGGACATTTTATGCGCCTCGTCACAGACGATCAAATCCCAATCAGTAACTTTCAGCTTCGCTTGGATATCCTCACTGCGGGCAAGTTTGTCCAAGCGAACAATACACAGGCTGCTTTCCTGAAACACATTGCCTGTAACAGCGGCTTCCATACGGTCATTGGTCAGAATTTCAAACCACAGACTGAACTTGCGGTACAGTTCATCCTGCCACTGCTCCGCCAAATTTCCCGGAGAGACGATCATACAGCGTTTCAGTGCGCCGCGGACGATCAATTCCTTGATGAACAGTCCCGTCATAATAGTTTTGCCTGCTCCTGGGTCATCCGCCAGGATATAGCGAAGCGGCAGACGCGGAAGCATTTCCTGATAGACCGCCGATATTTGATGCGGAAGCGGTTCTACTGCTGAAGTATGCACAGCCAAATAGGGGTCAAAGATGTGAGCCAGCTGAATACGGTATGCTTCCGATGTCAGCCGCAACAAATTGGCATCCGCATCAAAACTCCAGGGAAGGCTTCCGTCAGCAATTTCCAGATCTGTTTCATTCTCACGGTATTAGACCTGTTCCCTTACAGTTCCGCCTGCATTTTTGTATGTAACTGTCATAGCATTTGTGCCATGCCATTTGACTGCAACAATACTGACAGAATGGCGGCTTCCTTCAATACCTGTGACGATCGATCCGACAGTTACATTTTCGAGCCTGGTCATATTTGCGTTCCCTCCAATGCTGCTGTGTTATTTTCTTCATTTTGTGATAAATTATAGCATTTTTAAACCAGGTTCGCAATACTGCAAATGAACTGCCCCAATAATTGAACAAATAATCTTAGGAATACCGAAAAATAAGGACCCTCGCCCAAAGCAGAACGAAGGTTCTTTCTTTGCTTTCCCGTACACTAAGCAATAATAGGAAAAATCCTTGTTTTAATTGACTGTTTTGGATACAGGACGGTTGTGATGCACCTGATACTGCTTATTATGCGCTGTGATTAGTGAGCATGACCATAATAAAGGCTTTCCCCGTACTTCGAAGGGCAGCCTTTTTGTGACACACAGTATATGTAGCTGCCGCAGCGGATCAGCAAGGCGTCTTCACCATAATACTTTCTCTTCATGCCTATGATAGAACCCGTAACAGAAAAGTTTGGGAAAGCTTCGATTCCAAGCTGTTTTCCCTCCGATACAGATAATGTTTTTACGCGCATATTTTCCCTCCTTTTATTGCGAAATTGACCGAAAATTTATTGCCTTAAAGTTTTTGAGTCTCTGCCGGTGAATATTCATTGTCTTGCGGCAAACAGGGCAGGGCATTTTATATTTTTGCCCATTCCATATGACAGGGGCTGAGTTTCCGCAGCTGCCGCATTTTACTGTTCCAATCCCTTTTTTCATTTCGATTGATCTCCTTTCTTCCCGAATAAATTCCGGTAATAATTCACGAACCGGCCGGCGGCAATCAGCCCCAAACTGGTGTTGTCTGAAGTCTCAATAGACCCGAGAAGAGAAAATCCGTAATCATGTCAATACCGTTTCATATTTTAATTTGTAAAAGATAAATTGATTACCACCTGAAATTGACAGGGGTGCTTCCAATAACTGTTTCCAACATATGCTTCACTTTTTTCAACATATTAACTGCGCCCTGTATCTCATAGCGAGGCAGTTTTCCCTCTGCAGAGTTATTCTTGATAAATTCCTCAAAAGCCGCTGCTGCCGAATCGTCTGTTAGCAGTTTGTCTGCCAATGGTTCCAGAACGGCAATGTATTTGTCGATACTGTCGATATCAAGCTGGAGTTCTCCGACTGTCAAATTTCTATTTGCCATCATTCTTTTTCCCTTTCTATGCTATTCTTATATTGTAGTGTTTGGATGATTATATGCATTTAAATATAATATTATCAAGAATTCCGGACTTGGATACAAAATCATCCTTCGATATTTCTTCCATATGATGCATATAAGTACATAGATTTATATGGGGGTGTTTTCTGTGATAGAAAAATTTATTTTGTTTGCGGGACGTCTTCAGTCACTTACTGCGGATATCACGCCAATCGCCATTCTTTCTGTCATTCCAGCCAATGTTTTTCAATATTTGCTGTTTCTGCTGATTATGTTCTTTTTTATCTTACTGGCAGCAATTATCTGCTCTGTCATTTCTTCCGCTCAAAAATGGTCAAAAGAGAAAGCATTAAAAAA
>CAMWSZ010000449.1 GCA_947177005.1 uncultured Clostridia bacterium
CTATAATATCTCCAAGGTGGCAAAAGCGCTGAAGGACGACGGCCTGATCGAATATCCCTGGTTTTTCCGTCTGTTCTGCTGGGTCTACAAGGCCGACACAAAAATCTCCCAGGGAACCTTTACTCTGACAACGGATATGGATTATATGGCGCTGGTCCGCGGAATGCGTTCCTCGGGCGGCGCTGCGGTGACGGTGGACGTCACGGTGCCGGAGGGCTATACGGTTCAACAGATCATCAGCCTGCTGGCGGAAAAGGGCGTCAGCACGGAGGAGGAGCTCACTGAAACCGCCGCAAACTATAATTTCGAGGGCTATTCCTTTATCAGCAACGAAAATCTGGGCAATATCAGCCGTCTGGAGGGCTATCTGTTCCCCGATACCTATAACTTCTATGTGGGCGGCCGTCCGGAGCTGGCCTTTAACTCCATGCTCTCCAACTTCGAGAACAAGGTCTACAGCAACGACGACCTGACCGACGCCTTCGCCGCCTCTTTGGAGGCCGGATACAGCCTGTCGGATATCGTCACCATTGCCTCCCTGATCGAGCGCGAGACGGACGGCTCAGACCGCGGCAAGATCGCGTCCGTCATCTACAACCGCCTGCAAAACGCCGGAGAAACCTCCTATCTGCTGCAAATCGACGCCGCCCTAGTATACGCCGCCGGTCGGGACATCACGCAGGCCGACTACACCGATTTGGACAGCCCCTATAACCTCTACAAGAACACGGGCCTGCCGCCTACACCCATTGCCAATCCGGGTATCGCGTCCATTCAGGCGGCGCTCCAGCCCGAGGAGACCAACTACTATTTCTACTTCCTGAACAGCGAAGGCAAACACGTCTTCAACGAGACCCTTGCCAAGCACAACGCGGCATTGGCGTCCGCAGGAGGTTAAGCGCATGAGACAGAAACCGGAGCTGCTGGCCCCTGCGGGGGATATGGAGCGCCTGAAAATGGCGGTGCTCTACGGCGCGGACGCCGTGTATCTTGCGGGCGAAAGCTTTGGGATGCGGTCCTTTGCGGGGAATTTCTCTCCGGAGGAGTTGCCCGAGGCAGTCCGTTTTGCCCATAAGCATCAGGTGCGGGTCCATGTGACTGTCAACACCATGCCCCGCAATGAGGAAATCGCGGCGCTTCCGCAGTGGCTGGAGCAGCTGGACAGTGCCGGTGTTGACGCGCTGATTGTGGCGGATTTGGGTGCATTCACGCTGGCGGGACGCTACGCCCCTCATTGCCAGCGGCATGTGTCCACGCAGGTCAGTATTGCCAACTACGCCTCCGCCGCGGCGTGGCATGATCTCGGTGCCAGTCGGGTCATTCTGGCCCGGGAACTGAGTCTGGAGGAGATCTGTGAGATACGGCGGAGGACGCCTCGAGAGCTGGAGCTGGAGGCGTTTGTCCACGGCTCCATGTGCGTCAGCTACAGCGGACGCTGTCTGTTGTCCAACTACATGACAGGCCGTGACAGCAACCGCGGCGCCTGTGCGCAGCCCTGCCGCTACCAGTATTATTTAATGGAAGAGAAGCGTCCGGGAGAGTATTTTCCTGTGTTTGAGGATGAAAAGGGCACGTATATTATGAACTCCCGGGATATGTGCATGATCGACCATATCGGGGATCTGATGGACGCAGGGCTCTCCAGTCTGAAAATCGAGGGCCGGGCCAAAAGCGCATATTACGCCGCCATTGTCACCAATGCCTACCGCCACGCCATTGATGACACCGCCGCTGGACGTCCGGTTGACCCGGTGTGGCGGGAGGAGGTGGAGCGCGTCAGCCACCGCCACTATGCCACCGGCTTTTTCTACGGTCCGCCGGGACAGTACTATGAAAATTCCCGGTATATCCGGGAGTGGCAGGTGGTGGCGCTTGTGACTGCCTGCGGTCAAGACGGCGCTGCCGTCTTGACCCTCCGCAACAAATTCGCCGCCGGTGATATATTAGAGCTGGTCGGGCCTGACCTGAAACCCCTCACCTTCCAAGCTCCTCCGATGGAGGACATGGACGGCCAGCCCCTCTTGGAACCGAAAAATCCGCAGATGCTCTTTCGGATGCGTCTGCCGCAGGCGGTCCCTCCCTGGAGCATTTTACGCATTGCCAGAGATCTTTCCGCGAAATCTTAACAGAGTATGAAAAGGGTAATTGGACCATTGCCGGCGGGGATTTCAATAAGGATCTGCTTGGGAATGGCGTTACCGGACCGGAGTACACTTGGGCGCAGCCGGTTCCGCCGGAGATCACTCCCGATGGATTATCCATAATTGCACCCTTTGACGACGCTCTGCCTGTCCCCTCCTGCCGGAACGCAGACCGTCCCTATGGGCCGGACAATTTCTGCGTCACAGTGGATGGTTTCATTGTTTCTGACAATGTATGCATAGAGGAGGCGCACGTTCTGGACACCGGCTTCCGCTGGAGCGATCACAATCCGGTCTATATGGATTTCATATTGGAGTAAGGAAAACGCCCTGCACTGTAGGTAAAGTGCAGGGCGTTAATAGCGGAAGGATTTGCGGCTTGACTTTCGCTGCTGGGTAAGCTATAATTTTGAGAAAAATTAGAGATTTTCGGAGAAGGCGGATGATAATGAGGAGAAAGAAATTGCTTGCACTTTTGCTTGCGGCACTGCTTGCGGTCGGGATTTTATCCGGGTGCGACAGCGGGGAGGATGTTCCAGAGGACACCGGTCTGAGCGACGCACAGGCCCATGAGCTGCTGAATGCTCGAGGACGCAGCGTTCAGCACGCCCGTAATTTTGACATTACATATCTGGAAGACGACGCAAAACTAGTTACGGATTCGGCGGGACGGGAACTTCTTCTGATTCCGGCCAGCGGCAAGGTTCCGCCTGGACATGAGGATGCGGTACAGATCTCAGTGCCCGTGAAGCGTGTAATGTTTGCGTCCCCGACGCAAATCGGTTTTTTGGGCGAACTGGAGAATGAGAATCTGTACAATTCGATTGTTGCCGTGACAACAGAGCCTTATCAATGGACTGTGCCGCAGGTACAGGAGCGTTTGTCCAGCGGACAGATTCATTATATCGGGCCGGATTCCTGGATGGAGGGGGATGTGGAGGGTATTCTTGAGGCAGCACCGGATTTCGTTTTTACGAATATGAGCAGCGAAGCAGGAACTGCCCTGTGCGGCGTACTGGACAGTCTTGGGATTCCCTATGCTGTGGTTTCGGAGGAACGGGAGACAGATACAGCCGCTTATATGGAATGTCTGAAATTTTTCGGGACTTTCTATGAT
>CAMWSZ010000450.1 GCA_947177005.1 uncultured Clostridia bacterium
GTATAGAATCGCGTCTTCATGCGTTACGGCGGTCCACTCCAGACTGCCGTCAAAACTGTCTCATCTGAATTGTGCCGGATTTTATAGATTAAATTTTCCATATTCTCTTTCGCCTTACAGAAAAGGTGGGAACAATAAGAGTATAACCCGGAATCACAAAAAATGTCAACTCCCGGCGTTTGCAGGCGGCCGTAAAATCTTATCAAAAGATCCTTCAAAGAATCTTAAAAACTACATCCCTTGCAACTTAAAAAATGTTTGTTAGTATACAAGCACTTACAAAAACCAAAAGGAGTATGCGTCATGGAGTCACTGGATACAATTTTGTTTCTGCTGTCACTGTCCCTGAAAGTATTCACGGTCTATTTCGGTGCCGTCGCGCTGTTCGCACTGCGCCGCCGGAAACACTTCCCACATGCAGACCCGAAGACGCGGTTTGCGGTTGTGGTAGCGGCGCGGAATGAGGAGGCAGTCATCGGGAATCTGGTATACAGCGTGCTGAATCAAGATTACCCCGCCCACCTGCGGGATATCTATGTGGTGCCCAACAACTGCACCGATTTTACGGAAGCTGCCGCCGCAGCCTCCGGGGCCGGGATCATTCATTGTCTTGGGCAAGTAGCAGGGAAGGGCGGGGCACTCCATCAGGCATTTGCGCAGCTTCTGCCGAAAAATTATGACGCCTTTGTAGTTTTCGACGCTGACAATACGCTGGCCCCAGACTACCTGGCCCGGATGAACGACGCCTTTGTATCTGGCGCAATGGTCTGCAAATCCCGTACAAAAGCGGCCAATCCCACCGCCGGAGGCGTGGCGGGATGCTACGGACTGTATAATACATGCTTTGATATAATTTGGAACCGTCCCAGAGCGGCCTGCGGGCTGTCGGCGAAGCTGATCGGCACTGGTTTTGCGGTACGCCGTGAGGTGCTGGAGGAGCTGGGCGGCTGGAATACTTCTACGATTGCTGAGGACGCGGAGTTTGCCGCACAGTGCGCAGGCGCAGGGTATCAAGTAGCGTGGGTGCCGGACGCAGTGAATTTCGACGAGGAACCAACGGATTTCCTGTTGTCTCTGCATCAGAGAAAACGCTGGTGCAGCGGGATCATGCAGGTTGCCAAACGGAGTCTTGTTCCGCTGTGGCGGAGAAAAGTTTTGCAGCCGATGCTGCGGTGGGACATGACCATGTTCCTGACAGCCCCCTTTGCACAGGCAGTCTCGGCGCTGCTGATGTTGTGCGCACTGCTTAGCGAACTGCTGACCGGCGGAGAGGCAGCGCTTCCGGTGCTGGTGTACAGCGTCAGCCTATACATCCTGGGGGGTATGACGCTGGGGGCGGCGCTGACAGTTATAGGCGGTTACGGTCTGCGCGGCATGACAAAAACCATTTTGATTTTCCCCTTTTTCATGGCCTCCTGGATGCCGCTGCAAGTGATATCGCTGTTTCGGGACACGAAAAACTGGAAAGCGATCACGCATCAAGGACAGGCCGTATCTATGCCGGGTATACAGTAAACAAGTGGAAAAAAGAATTTCCCTCAAATTTCTATAAAATCCCCTATTGCAAATGGGACCTCAGGAATCTCTGTTTAAGCCAAACACATCTCGGTATCTTAGCACCTATTCCAAAATAAGAATAGGGTATAAAATAGGTTTGGAAGATGCACGAGATACTGGACGGGTATTGGGGATATCCCCCAATATGGTGACAGCCGTTTAAAAAACGGGAAAATTTGTAAGCAAGTCAACGAGGACTATCTGACGAAGAAAACAGAGGGACCGGTGGATGTAGTGATCTGTACAGAAATGGATGAGATGTGGAGCTATTATCATGACAAATCCCATCAAATATGGTTGTGGTGGGCGGTAAATCATGCAGCCAATACGCCTCTGGCGTCTACGTTCGGCACAAGAGAACACAAGAATCTGGATCAATTGCTCAAACTGTTGGAGCCATTTTCTATTGGAACAGTTTATACGGACAATCACTTTGCCTATCAAAAACGAATCTCTGCTGAACATCTGGTCACCGGGAAAAAGAATACACAGAAGATCGAAAGAGATCACCTGACTTTGCGTACACGGATCAAGAGGCTTTGCCGTAAGACTATTTGCTTCTCTAAAAAAGAGGACATACATAAGGCCGTTATTGGCACTTTTATTAACCTGGTCTTCTTTGGCAGAAAACTTGACTTTTCAACTATACTATAACATTTTCGAAAATCCATAGGGGGTATTCAGCTCTAGGGGGACAACAATGAGAGCAATGTTTGGGTCTTCGGCGGGATCCTGTACAGATTTCAGGTCTCTTCGGCCTCACCTACAAAAAGGAACAGACCGAGGGACGGCTGGATGAGAATCTCAGGTCTGAGAATAGTCTGGTTGTTTTCGATGAACCGCAGTTCGTTTCCGTCGGCACGAACCAGGGGACTTTTTAATGCGTAATTCATGCTTCACCAACTTTCGATAGATTTCGTCTAATTCTCACTTAATTGGACGTTTTATAGTGAAGGGAAGGTTTTAAAGTGCTTTCAGAAAGAAATCTGCAGAGATTGGCAGAAAGATTATTGGCAGAAACTCCAAACAATTTCTGAAGAATCCCGTAAAGATGTATGATTCTTTCAAATAGAGTTTTATACCGGCATCTCATCGAAACTATCATCATAGGAATCTGCTTCTTTTACCCCGGCTTGCGTCTCGGCCTTTTGAAAGCTTTGCGCGTCCGGCATTTTGCCGGTGACATACTTTTGCTGGAATCGGGATGGGTTCCTCGTTCCTTTGAAAAAACTTTCGTCGGGAGTGGCGATGATTCCCTTATCCAGCTTCCCGGATGATTTCATTGTAGAATTTAGCACGATGTGATTCCTCCTCGTTGTGGTATTTGTTTGGCATTAAATGGGGTTTCAGATCACCAGAACTTTTGCTTTCTAAGACATTCCGCTTTTTGGAGACCTGGAGTCAGGCTTTGGTCACAGACTATTCACATCCCGGCGAAACAGGTACCCGGGCGTTTTTTCGTTCCTGATTTTGCATGTGCGCAGCGGCAGCGAAAAACAAGACATCCTCTTCTTTTTTCGGTAATGGCTTGCTCATAATCGGACTCCTTTATATAACACGGAAATCAATTTTGTGAGAAAAAATTCAAAACTCTCTATCAGTGGTGAAAAAGTCACTTTTTAAGGAGCTACTGCCGTGATGCTTTCAAGGTAAAACGGTCAAAATCTAAAACCTCATAGTAAAACAATTT
>CAMWSZ010000451.1 GCA_947177005.1 uncultured Clostridia bacterium
GCACATTTTTCCTCGATTGTATACTATTATTTCTGGTTGGATAGAACACTACGCTGACCGTCTACAATGGTGCGCTCACCAATCTCAATATGATCTATCAGCTCATCAATGATAGTTCGGTCCAACTCGGAAATATCCAAGTATTTTTGGATAATTGCCGCCCAGCTGTGAATAGCGGCGGTCTCTTTCTCAGCCTTGTCTACTTCGGACAGAAGTGCGTCCAGGTGTTCCACCTTGGTCAGCCGCTCCTGTTCGTTTTTTTGCGCCAACATCATAAACGTGTTCTCGCTGATCGCACCGCTGTACTTGTCCTCGTAGAGCTTGGCAGTCATGGCTTCCAATTCCTGTACCCTGCGGTGCAGCTTTGTGATCTCTTGCTTTGCGGAAGCTAAACGCTGTTCATCATAATCTGCGATCTGACGTTTCAGCTTATCCACTACAGCGGTCTCATCCAGCACCACCGCCTGGGCATGGGCTTTGATTTCAGCTGTTACCAACTGCATCAGCGTTTTCTCATAAATCCGGTGCCACGAGCAAACACTTCGGCCAGATCTTCCAAAAGTCCCGCAGAAATAGGAAACATACCGTTTCGATGTGCCATTCTTGCGCCGCTGAGTTTCCGTATTGGTATTCAATGGTGCTTTACAGTCAGCACAGATCAGATTGCCAGTGAACAGTTTCCTGGTAGGTTCCTGCCTACCGATAGAGCGGAGACTTGCCGCTTGATTGATCTTCTGAACAGCTTCCCACATCTCTGCGGTGACAATGGCCTCATGCAGCGTCTCGTGACGAATCCACTCACTTTCCGGCTTACCAGTCCAGGTTTTATCCTTATAGGAACGGGAACCGGAATAATTCATCACCAGCGTTCCTTTGTAAACCTCACTGTGAAGGAACTTTTTCACTGTCGCATAGCTCCAAAGCTGAGCGGCTTTACATTCGGTCTTACTATTGATCTGATGCCAGTAGACAGAGGGAGAAGGGATGTCCTCCCGGTTGAGCGTGGCAGCAATCTGTCCGTATGCCGTACCCGCCAGCCGCATCTCGTATATCCGGCGCACAATGCCAGCGGCGTACTCGTCAATCACCAGCTTATGCTTATCCTCGGCGCTCTTGCGGTAGCCGTAGGGGGCATATGCTGAAACATACTGACCGCTGACCTTTTTACTGTACAGCACAGATTTGGTTTTGCTGCTCAAATCCCGTAAATGATAGTCATTCATAAGGGAACGGAAGTGGAGCATATCCGTATGATCTCCCTCGCTGTCCAGGCAGTCCAGCACAGAAACAAACCGGCATCCCAGGCTGGGAAATACAACGTCCGTATACCGTCCCACTTCCACATAGTCACGTCCCAGGCGGGACAGGTCCTTAACGAGAATCAAATTGATAATGCCCTTTTGAGCGTCTTCCAGCATTTCCAGAAATCCGGGCCGCTGGAAGTTGCCCCCGCTATACCCATCATCACAGTAGGTCCTGGTCTCAATCCAGCCGTTAAGCATAGCAAATTTGGAGAGCATTTCCCGCTGATTTTCAATGCTTACAGATTCATCGGAAGGAATATAATTTTTGGACTTGGCTGAGTTATTCGCATCGTCTACACTCAGACGGCAGTAAAGACCGGCCCGATACAGCTTGTTCATCCTGCTTCCCGTCCTTCCTGCGTTACCACATCGTCCACATTCCCGACATAGCGGTAAAACACTTTTACATCACAGACACGCGTCGTGCCGAAACGCTTTGTCTCGCCAATTTCAATTCGGTCCACCAGGGCAAACAGGATTGCCTCGTCCAACTCCGTGATCTCGGTATAGCGGCGGATGATGTCTGTCCAGCGGTCCGCCTCCTGGCGGACTTCCAACTGCGTCCTTACCTTCTGTTCCAGCTCAGGCAGGGCGGCAGCTTTTTGCGCCCGCTCCGTCTCATACTTCTGCATCAGCGTCTGGAAAACTGTCGGCGGGACTACGCCGGTGCATTTGTCCTCATAAAGATTCTGCATCAGCTTTTCCAATTCTGTGATACGGGAGGCAGTTGCTTTTAACTCCTGCTCATAGGAAGCTAAACGGCTGTGCTTTTCCTTTTCCTTTATGCGGACAATCTGTGCAGCCAGCCGCTCCCGGTCATACTCGGCATATCGAGCCTTTTCCCGGATGTCCTGCAAAACCACCTCGATCAGCGCATCTTCATAGATGCTGTGAATGAAACAGGCAGTCTTACCGCTCCGGCCATAGTTGCCGCAGATAAAGGATTTGAATAACGCCGTATGTCCATCACTGTACTTGCGGCGTTCCGCATGATAGCGCATTTTGAAACCGCAGTCTGCGCAGTACAGCAGGCCCGAAAAAATGCTGCCGTCAGTCTTAGCAGCAGGAGACTTGCGTACCCGCTTCATATCGAGACTGACCACAGTATCCCAAATCTCGCGGGAAATGATTGGCTCATGGGTTCCTTCCACACGAATCCACTCGCTCTTGTCTTTGGCAACCAGCTTGCGGGATTTATAAGAAAGCGTCCCAGATTTGCCCTGGACCATGTTGCCGATATAGACCTCATTGCGAACGAGAGACTTTACTGTAGCATCGGCTCACTGATGATTGACGTGGCGAGGGTCCGTCCGGCCTTTGCGCTGATAGTAAAGAACGCCGGGAGGCTGAACACCTTCTTCATTCAGAATACGGGCAATTTTGCAGAAAGTTATCCCTGACGCTCTCATGGAAAAGATACGGCGTACAACTGGTGCGGTTTCCTCGTCGATGACAAGGTGGTGCTTGTCCGCAGGGTCACGCTTGTAGCCGAACGCAGGATATGTACCCATAAATTTTCCGCTTTCTGCACAGTTTTTTTAACGGCTTTTACCTTTTTACTTGTGTCCCTGCTGTAGAACTCATTAAACAAGTTCAAAAAGCACATGACATCGGTGCTGCCGTCATTACTCATGGTGTCGATTCCGTTATTGAGTGCGATAAACCGGCACCCAATAGACGGAAACAGATAATCGGTGTATTGACCGAACTCAATGTAGTTTCTGCCGAACCGGGAAAGGTCTTTTACCAGAATAACATTGATTCGGCCTGCTTTTGCATCAGCAATCAGCCGCTGAACGCCGGGACGCTGGAAATTGGTTCCAGAATATCCGTCGTCGATGTACACATCTATCTCATTCCAGCCCCGCTCACGGACATACCGTTGCAGCAGGAGCTTCTGATTTTCAATGCTGACGGATTCCCCGTCACGTTCATC
>CAMWSZ010000452.1 GCA_947177005.1 uncultured Clostridia bacterium
CTGCAAAGGATAACGTCAAAATCAGCACCACGCCATCAGGCATGATGCTGATTTTGATGTTCCTCAAAAAACGAAAACAGCGGCGTGAACAAGTCTCCAAGTTTACGCCACTGTCTCTATCGGTTACGAATTTTCAGTTAGTTTTTGATACAGCTTCATCAGCTCTGCCACGCATTGACTCTCCGTCATATCCTTGACAGAGAATCCGTAAGCCTGCATCACAGCCCGGTCGTTCTGCTGGTGGGCCTTGCGCAGTTCCGGCGGCATGGCAGTTTCATCATAAAGGTCCGCAAGGCTACAATCTGGATAGAAGGCGCGGGCATCTAAGATTGCTTGGGCAGTCTGCTCAATTTTAGCTTTTTGTTCGTTTGTGGGAGTAGGCCAAGGGAAAGTGTTATAAACAACATCTTTTGAGTAACGATAATCGCTTTTCAGGCGACCACAAACAGCTCTCATCCATGCCATGTGGACATTGGAGGTTAAGATACCAAAATGATAAATCTGGGCTTCTGGAATGGTGATTACGAGATTTGTTGCAATCGTATCTTTATTCAGGAACCCTATAGGCACATAACGTCTTCGCTCGGAGGAAACCGCTGGGACTACCACATATGTATCTGGGTTGTTAATTTCTCTAAATTGCGTTGGACGCTCTGCAAGTTTACGCCGCCCTGCATCGGGAGCATTCTCTCGATCTGCTTTGCAGGCTTCTACACGTTGTAATACCAATGGCATTTTTCGCAATTCTGCTGGACTTATTCCAACAAGCCATAAACACCAACGCTTTTTATTGTTGATAAACTCTGCTGCTCCAACTAATTTCTTTATATATGGTACAGCTTGCGGCTCTTTTGATATAAACTCGTTGTAATCAGCTTCTTCAATAATTAAATGTCCGCCATCTGCTGGGCGATTTCCTGTAGTCATTATTGGTACGCTGCAAATGGGTCTATTCCTGCTACTGATAAACACGTTTGGAGCATCTATCAAATAGGCATTGATATTCTCCACCTCTTGAAATCGCTCCGCTGTATAAATCCGCTTGAGTATCGGATTAGTCGCAGAACTGAACCCAACAATCACACAATGTACATGGGCTTTCAAGCTGGCCTCGCTATCCCATCTGAATGTGCGGTGGGCAAAGTCGATATGGATGCCGAATCTTTCATAGAGCGGTTTCCAAACCCCTACTACTTGTTCGCCCTGAGTGATGGAATTAGTAGATACAAACGCTGTATGAATATTTGTCCCTTGTATTAACTGTGCAGCTTTGAAATACCAACCAGAAACATAGTCAATCTTGCCTGCTGTCTTATAAGACTTGCCTTTTTCATCAACATAAATTGACAGAATATCATCCTTCTGCGCCTTACTTTGGAATGAATAACCAACAAACGGTGGATTGCCCATAATATAATTCAGCTCATGTTTTGGAATAATATCCGTCCAATCCATCCGCAGAGCATTTCCCTCAGTGATGTTGGCATAGGATTTCAGCGGCAGGAAGTCCAGGGACATATGTACCACGTCTTCTGTTTCCTTCATCATCTGTGATTCTGCAATCCACAGGGCGGTTTTGGCGACGGTGACAGCGAAGTCGTTAATCTCAATGCCATAAAACTGACTGATGGATACTTGTATGGGGTTGCCCACGTCCAACACAATCTGTCCCTGATGGAGAAGGGAAATTGTCTCGTTTTCCAGTCGGCGTAAGGAGATGTAAGTCTCGGTCAGGAAGTTGCCGGAACCGCAGGCTGGGTCTAAGAATTTTAGTCCTGCCAGCTTTCGTTGAAACGCTTCCAGCTTCATCTTGCGGGTACGCTCCACTGCTATGTCCTTGATTTCCGCAAATTCTGCTTTCAATGCGTCCAGAAACAGCGGATCGATCAGTTTGTGGATGTTTTCGATTGACGTGTAGTGCATCCCACCGCTACGCCGGGTTTCGGGATTTAGGCTGGCTTCGAAGCAAGCGCCAAATATAGTTGGGCTGATTGCACTCCAATCAAAGTTTTCGCTGGCACGGCGGAGAATCAAATCAATAATATTTTCATCCAATCGGGGAATGACAATATCCTCATCTGCAAACAATCCGCCGTTGACATATGGAAAAGCCGCAAGGTCCTCATCCATGTAGGGGTCCCGGTCCTCCGGCTTTGTGTTCAGAACCCTGAATAAGTCGATCAGAGAGCGGCGGGCGTCTTTCTCATGGGCCTGCAAGTAGTCATGAAACATACTCTTGCTACCATAAAGGCCAGCGTCCTCGGCATATAAACAAAATACCAGCCGAACGCACAGCTTGTTCAAATTCATCAGCGTTTCCGGGTTATCCGGGTCTTTGTACTGCTGCAAAAGCGCATCGTAAAGTACCCCCACCAGTTCGCCAGCCTGTAGGGAGATTTCCATTTCTTTTTTGATATGCTCGCTGCCGGTATCCACCAGGAATTGCAGGCGGTGAAATTCCTTTTCCAAGTCCTCCAGCTTGAGGATTTCCGGTTCGTCATTAGGACGGTTCATATCATGGATACGGAACTCCTGGAAGTTACAGACTACAATCCAGCGGGGATTCTTGTCATGGGGCAGATACCCGGCATAGCGGCGGGCCTGCTGGAAGGGAGTCAGCATCGCGCCGTCGGACTGCTTATAGCCTTTTTTCAAGTCGATATCTCGCCCCTTCTGCTCAATCAGAACACGGGTGGATTCTATGTAGCCGTCAATAAAGCTGGTATGGTCCAGCTTTACCGGGACTTCAAAGGAAATAGCAGTAGAACCATCCACGCCAAAAACCTTTGTCAGCAGTTCAATCCAAAACCGTTGTGTTTCCTGCTTTTCATCGCCCCGTCCCCTCCAATCCGCCGCAAACTTAGCGGCGGCAGTGCGCTTTTCCACATCCGTCATGGTGTAACCTCCGCAAAATGGACTTTGAATCAGTATACTACATTGATGCAAAAATGGCAATCGCTAATCTTGTGGCAACCAATATTCCTGGATATCCATTTACTTTATGCTGTAGTCTCACCGAAAATCAAGGTTGTTTCCACAGGTCCTCATATGGGGTACAAAGGCAACCGGAAGATCACGGCTTTCTTCTTCTGGTCTGGCAATCCGTCCAATGATCGCTTTGCCTGTGTCCTCTATAAACTTTTCTGTGCCTTTACCCTCAATCACAAACACAGGATCAACGTCAATCGGTGTATACAGACCGTTTACTGTTTGTATCCAATCA
>CAMWSZ010000453.1 GCA_947177005.1 uncultured Clostridia bacterium
TGGTGCGAGTGGCGATATAGGATTTACAGCAAAAACCCAGTAATATCAACGGTTTGCGGGCAATCAGAAAGCGGTATTTACATCAAAAACTGAATAACGATCTTGAATTTTGAGGGCGTTCCAGCGATGGGGTATAACTCTCAGCAACCACACAAATTGTTAAGTACTGCATCTGATCCATGCTGGTATGAGTTTTTATTGGTATGGAGTCCCTTTCGGCAGCCACTGATCCAGCGCTGCCAAAAGTCTGTCTAAGTCCACCGGTTTCATCACAAGGTCGTTCATTCCAGCATCCTTGGCCTGCGATACGTCATCCTGGTACGCATTTGCGGTCACAGCGACAATGGGAATGCGCAGGAGGTCTTCCCGGCCCAAATCTCGAATTGCCCGGGAAGCCTCGTATCCATCCATCACAGGCATCTGAAGGTCCATAAAAATCAAATTGTAATATCCGGGCAGATTTTTTTGCACCAGGGCCACCGCTTCCGCGCCGTTTACGGCGGTTTCCACCAGGAGTCCGGCCTGATGAAGCTGCTTCTGGACAATGATCCTGTTTATCTCAATGTCGTCTACCAGCAAGACCCGCCTCCCCGCATGGCGCATGACGGATTTCGGACTGCTCTCCGTATCCGCCGGGGCTATGGGGCCGGAGTGCGGTGAAATGCTTTCCTCCAATTTGAAAAACACATGGACGGTAAATTTTGAACCGTGTCCCAGCTCACTCTCCACCCGAATCTCGCCGCTCATCAGCTTCGCAACTGCCTGGGCGATGGAGAGACCCAAACCCGTCCCCAAGTCGTCCCGGCAAAACTCTCCGCTTACAAACGGCTCAAAAATCCTGGGCAGGAAAGCCGAGTCAATGCCTGTCCCTGTATCCTCCACGACAAATTCGTAATATCCGCTTTTCAATGCGCGGGAAGGCAGCTCCCGCGCCCGGAATGTAACCGATCCGCCAGGCGGCGTATACTTCACCGCGTTGTCCAGAAGATTTCTCAGCACCTGCTGAAACCGTCCAGGATCGCCAAGCACAGCCCTGTGGTCAAAGGGGAGAATTTCAATATCCAGCCGCAGTTCCTTATTCATGGCGGCGCTCCGCGCCTCATCCAGGACCGGTTCGATCTCACTTGCCAGATCGAACCGCGTCTCCTCCAGTACCATGCCACCGCTTTCAATTTTGGACATATCCAAAACCTCGTTAATACACCCCAGAAGCTGGCGGCCGGAGGTGTCGATGTTTTCCAGACAGTCCTGGACCTGCCTGCTGTCATCCAAATGGGAAAGGGCGATGGAGGCCATGCCCAAAACAGCGTTCATCGGGGTACGCATATTGTGGCTCATGCGGGCGAGGAAATCGCTCTTGGCATGGCTTAAATCCTCCGCTGTATGGAACGCGTCCCGCAGGGTCTGCTGCATGATGTCCTTCTGGCGCTGCAAAGCGGTCACGTCCTGGACCGCAAAGATTAATGATACCGGCATGCCGTCCTTCTGATGCAGACTTAATACAGAGGTGTTCTCCCAGCGCTCTTCGTCCCAGAGGATACGGTGTTCGTACTGAAGGAACGGCGTTCCCTCACTCAGCAATGCTGCGATCTCCTCCGGACTGCGGAGAAACGGGGGAGGATTTTCCTCCTCGCTGTAAAGATAACGGGCGGACATATAATGCTTCAGTTCTGCCACATTCCCCTTGGTCGGAAGATCGGGCGGAGCGCCTTTTAGGTATTCATAGCGCTGCTGCTCCGGCTCTATAATAACCAGTCTGGCGAACAACGGTACCAAGCCCTCCACGATCCCGCTGAGCCGGACCTTTTCCGAGGTCAGCTGACGCCTCTTACGAAGGTTTGACAGGATCAGATATGCCACATAAACCAGGAAAAGGATAATTAACTGAAGTTCCAATTTGAATCCGGCGCTGTTCGCGTTTGCCTCCATCTGTTTGGTAACAGAGGGGGGAAACGTCTGTACCAGCATCCAATCTGCACCAATGGGGATTAGGGAGATACTGACATCCTCCGTTGCCCCATGGGCTGTGCAGTAAAAAGTATCGCGGGACGCGAAAGCGTCCTGAATCTCCGCCAACGATCCATCAGACAATCCGTCGCCCTGTGTTAGGCCGTCCAGCAGGTTTTCTACAGGGGAGGTGTAGCCATAAGAGGAAATGACGGTTCCATCCGTCATACAGATCATGCTCGTTACGTCCGCATCAAACATACTCACGGAGATAGCCTTGCGCAGGCTTTCTTCGCGGAACATTCCGTTGAGAACGCCTATAATCTCGCCCTGATAGAGAACAGGTGTGTAAAAGATGACGATGGTTTCATGGGTAATGCGGGAATTATAGACCACATGAAACCCGGTCTCGCCCTGAATACCCCTTAAATAGTTATTTCGATCCGAGGAATCGGAGGTCACTCCGTCCGCGTTGTGATTAAGCCCGGTTGCGTCGATAAATTCCACGTAATCAAAGACGGAGGTCTCCTGCAAGATCTTCAAAAGTTCCGTTCCAATCGAAGGCTCCTGAATGGTCTCAGCGGCAGTGATAGACATTAAATTCAAAGTGGTTGCCCTTGCCTCCATCATATCCTCCACCCGTCTGGCCGTCTGAAGTGCGGCGTCATGGGCGTACTGCTGATTCTGCCTTGCGATCCGCACCGAGTTTTCTCTGGCAAAGAAGAAAAACGCGGCAATGACGGCGCAGAGCAGGATCGCCACCAGTAAATAATGCCCCCAGGCGATCCGATCCAGTTTGTTTCTCTCCATATACAACCTCCTTGCTCTCTATGCGGTGATCAAAAACAGAATCTTCCAATCAGTACAGGACAATTACATATTGTTCCAGACAAACATATATTTGTTAGTTTTTCATTAATAAACATTATAGCACATATAGAGCGCTGCTTCAAGCCGGAGCCATTATCATTGGCAAGCGATGAACAGCAATATCCTTTTAGAGATCACTGCTCGTTTCTTGTTCCCCAAGCTCTGGTTTTATACTAATCTTAAAATGAAAGCCACAGTGAAAAAAATCACTGTGGCTTTCGCTATTTAATGAACTTTAGATAAAAATTGACAGACCACCTTTTAGTGGCCTGTCAATCTGTCTTGGTTGCGGGGGCAGGATTTGAATTTTTATACACGAAACGTGTAATGCGTGTAATATGGTGTAATTTTCTGCATTTTCCGAAAGATTGATAATTTATTCGTGGCAATATGTGTATCCCG
>CAMWSZ010000454.1 GCA_947177005.1 uncultured Clostridia bacterium
TAGTGGTAAAGCCGCGCTTGAACTTCTGCTGGCGCTCTCCCCTCCAGTCCGTATAGCGGAACTGGACGTACCATGTGCCGTTTTCCTTCATTCTCCTCTTCATTATTATTTTTAGAAGACGTGTCATCTTTTTTTAAGAGTCGGGAAATCATTTTATGTAAAAATTCTGGAAACATGTCAGACATTATAAGTAAAAAAACTGACATAGCGATGAGACTAAAAAGAATAACCAGAATCTCCCCAAAAGACGAATGGCTAAGCTGATTGCTTGTGGTTTCTGTAGTAAGGAACTCTTCAAGAAATTCATTAATTTTAATCAGAAAGTCTTCATCGTTCGATAATGCCGCTAAGATAGTTAGCAATGTCCCAAAAGGTGCTATAAAAAGTGCTGCCATAGTTGAAACAAGTCGCGTATTTGACCTCTCTCCATATATTATTCTTACTGGAGCAGAATCCAATGGATTATTTGTCTTTTTAATGTTTGAGGTATATGTTGCAATTGATACCGTATATTCTTGCTTTTTATCATTAGAAACATATACATCGCTTATGATTTCCCTAATTAGTTCCTCACAATACATTTCTATAGAATACATATCCGTTTTGCTTACATCAAATATCCGAGCATTGGATGCAATTAAAGCATTAAAAATATTAACATCTGGCAACCCTTTATCAGCAATATATGGTTTCAACGCATTAATAACAGCATGATTTGCGCTGTTGACTTGGTTAAAATATTCCTTTTTTCCTTTTTTATCCATTATCCATTTTGTAACAAAAAAGACAACGATTCCGCTAATAATTCCTGTTGATATTCCAATAAACCATGTGTTTTGTAAAATACCCATATCTTTCTCTCCCATTAGGTATTACTATAAATTGAGAAAATAACTTAATGCATATAGGAAACAGGATGAATTAGCCTTCCAAAACACTCTCAATTGTTCTAATACTTTCTCCAAACTTAAGCCTTAGTTCACACTCCCACAAAACAATAACTTTCCACCCATCTGCTTCCAGTTTAGCAATATGCTCCTGATCTCGCTGCTGTGTTCTTTGAATTTTCGGTCCCCAGTATGCTTTGTTTGACTTGCTCGAATGGGCATACCGGCTCCCACAATCATGGCCGTGCCAATAGCAACCGTGTATAAAGATTGCAATTTTCTTTTTAGTGAACACTATATCTGGCTTACCCGGAAGCGCCTTATAGTTGACACGATAGCGGTATCCCAACGCAAACAGATACCGCCGCACCATAAGTTCGATACTGGTATCCTTGCTCTTGATATGGGACATAATCTCACTCCGCCGCTCCGGAGTAATCGTATCTGCCATTACACAGATAAATCCAGCGGGAGATCGGAAATGTCTTTCAGCCGCTTACCCTGGACAAGTGTCTCTAACGTCTCAGCCGCATCCTCTGAGCCAACTTCATTGACAGCCCGAATCAGTTCATACAGTGCAAAATGATACACACAATCAATATCTCCGGTTCCGAGAGCCAGCGATGCAAGACGGTTTGGCATCGGCTCCGCAGTCACCACAACGATGTGTGGCAGATGTCCTTTTCTGTTGCGAATCAGGTTTAGCGCTTCTGTCCGGCTATTTTGGGCACGATCACTCCGCATTGTGTATTTTGCCGACACACTGGCATGAAGCAAAGGTTTCCCACCGTTCGATTTTCTGATATCTGCCATCCTGCTGGTATCTGCATCAACTATACATTGCAACTCGTTTATCTCGTCATCCTCATACAAATCACGATAAACCACAACATCAGGCGCAACAAGATAATCGTTTCCTAGTGCGGCGGCAAGCTGTGCATTTTGCGCAGTTAATGCACTCAGATAAGCTAAATGCTCATACTGCGCAAAATCACTGGTTTTCAGCTTGTTATTGTTTCCCAGCTGTAAAATAGTCCACCGTCCCGGACGGAGATTTTGAAGCTGTGGGAAAGTTTCTTGCAAAAATCTCATTGTAAGCAGTTCAAATTGCTTGCCCAACGTCTGCCCGGAGATTTTATCCACCTGATTGACAGTATGGTGCTGCTCGTCAACCAAGATATCAACTATCCGTCTGGAAATTGCCTTTGACCCCCGGCTGCTGGTATCTGCATTAGAAGCCACACCAGCAGAGGTCAAGGTCAGAGTATTTGTTTCAAATAACTGCTCGTGAAAGTGGAATCTCGCTTTCGCTATCAGCGCATCCATACGCAAGACACTCCTTTATTTTTTCTCCCACTGCTTGCGCAACAGGCGGCGGAAACGCATTTCCAATCATCCGGCAGGCAATCGTTTTCCGTTTGCCAAACGTCCAGGTGTCTGGAAATCCCTGAATCCGTGCCATCATCCGGCTGGTAAGACGTGGCATTCCCTCAAATTCCGGCATCGGCGCTGTGTCGGCGATTCCACGGCCATCCACTCCCAATTCAGCCCAGGCATTCCTGGCTCTGGTAGGGCCAAGATCAGGCCCTCCATGCTTTTTGGAACCGCCCACCAAAGTTGGGGCAATACTATCCGCTTGCGCCGCCCATTGTTTTGCCCCGGCCCACTTATTTTCGGACATGAGATCATACAATGTTTCACCGACTGTTTTGGCACTGCTAGGTTTATCCTCTGGATAAGAAAATGCGCCAAACTGGTCTTTTCGTATTCCGATAATCACTACTCTGGGCCGAAGCTGGGGAACGCCAAAATTAGAAGCATTGAGCAACTTTATATGTGTAACATAACCCAAATCTTTTATAGATTGAAAGATTTGATTGCGATATGTTTCAAAGCTTGGGTCAAGAAATCCACGAACATTTTCCAGCATAACCGCTCTGGGCTTTATCTCTTGTATCAGTCTGATTGCTTCTGGAAATAGATCACGTTCATCGTTTTGTCCAAGCTGCTTCCCCGCTACGGAGAAAGGAGGGCAGGGCACACCTCCTGCCAGTAAGTCTACGCCTTTATAGGGGTGCCCATCAAATTCGTGGACATCTGCGCAAATGACATTCCATTCAGGACGGTTTTCTTTCAAAACTTTGCAGTAGTCAGCTTCATATTCAACAAGTGCCACATGAACAAAACCGGCCATTGCAAGACCAAGGGCCTGTCCGCCAGCGCCTGCACATATCTCAACACAAGTCAATGGTGACTGCATAATTTGTTCTCTATTAACTGTAGTGGTCATTTTGTGTTTTCAACTCCGGTAAACTCAATGATGTCGCCAA
>CAMWSZ010000455.1 GCA_947177005.1 uncultured Clostridia bacterium
TTGCAGAACAATTTGAATATTACGAATGTTTATACTGAAAATTGATTTCCGTGGCATGCCCAAAGTTGATATTGCACTGCGGACCGGCTTCTATTATAATAGGGAATAGGCTAGGTACTGCGAAAGGAGGTGCACAGCAGTTGCAGGAGGACGCCTATAAAATTCTGGAATTTCTCATGTCCGTAGAACGACGCATTCTCCGGCGGGGAAGGGTGTATTACCAGAATAATTTGGTGGAGTATGTCAGAAAATCCGGAAACCTGTATACGGCTGAGGTGTCCGGAAGCAAACTGTATACTGTGGAGATCGCCTTCAGCGAAGACGGCGGCGTACAGAGCTGGCAATGCAGCTGTCCCTACGACTGGAGCGATATCTGCAAGCATACTGTCGCCGTGCTGCTGGCGGTCCAGGCTGGGGAGTACGAGGAGACAACCGGGATTCCGGAAAATCCTTACACAAAAGAAGAACTGTTGGAGGCCAAACGGCAGATTGACTCCACGCTGCATAAGCTGCGGGTAGCCGTCAAAACCTTCCGGTCCAAAGAAAACCCCAACCGTTACCAGTCACAAATCACGCTGGCGGAACGCAGAATAAAAGCATTTCAAATCGCAAACCATTATATCGAGGCAGAACTTGCCGAAGTAACAAAAGAAAGCCCCTGAAAGGAGTGCATTCAAATATGTCCATACTTGGCGCAGTCATCGTCCCGCATCCGCCGGTCATCCTGCCGGAGGTGGGCCGGGGCCGGGAACACAAGGTGCAGGCCACGCTCGACGCATACCGTGCCGCCGCCAGGCAGGCGGCGGACTGGGCCCCCGAGACGTTGATTATCACATCCCCCCATGCGCCTCTATATTCCGATTATTTCCATATTTCCCCCGGCAAATCCGGCTGCTGGGACATGTCTGCTTTTGGCGCTCCGCAGGTCCGGTTGGAGGCGAAGTATGACGAAGCCTTCCGAATGGAGCTGGTAAAGCGGGCACAGGAGGCCGGTTTGCAGGCTGGCATTTTAGGCGAAAAGGCCTACGATCCGGATCATGGGACGGCTGTCCCACTGTACTTCCTGCGGGAAGCGGGAGTAACCTGTCCTATCGTGCGGATTGGGCTGTCCGGCTTCACGCCGCTGGAGCACTATCAGCTAGGTCAGTGTATCGCTGCCGCCGCGGAGGCACTGGGACGCCGCACTGTGCTGATTGCCAGCGGCGATCTGTCTCATAAGCTGACAGAGGACGGTCCCTATGGATTCGTACCGGAGGGACCGGCGTTCGACGAACAGATCACAGCTGCAATGGCAGAGGGGGATTTTGCGCGGCTTCTCTCGTTTGACCCGATATTCTGTGGCCGTGCTGCGGAGTGCGGCCTGCGGTCGTTCCAGATCATGGCCGGAGCGCTGGACGGTCTGGCGGTGCGGCCGCAGCTGCTCAGCCATGAGGGAACCTTCGGTGTCGGTTACGCTGTCGCCGTCTTTACCCCTACAGGACCGGATGAAAGCCGCCGGTTCGGCCTGCGGTATGAACGGCTGGCAAGGGAGCGTCTGGAGGCCCGCAAGGCCGCTGAGGACCCTTGGGTACGGCTGGCGCGGCAGTCGCTGGAAACGTATATCCGTACTGGACAGAGACTGTCAGAGCTGCCGGAGGATCTTCCGGAGGAGATGTGTACAAGCCAGGCCGGGGCGTTTGTGTCGCTGCACATCGACGGGCAGCTGCGGGGCTGCATCGGTACGATTTCCCCCGCTGCGCCGTCTGTAGCGGAGGAGATTGTGCAGAATGCCGTCTCCGCCGGGACGGGCGACCCGCGTTTCCGTCCTGTGCGGGCCCACGAGCTGGACCGTCTGGAATACAAGGTGGACGTGCTGGGGGCCGCCGAACAAATCAATTCCCCGGAAGAACTGGATGTCAGGCGTTATGGCGTGATCGTCTCCTGCGGGCACAGGCGCGGCCTGCTTCTGCCGGATCTGGAGGGCGTGGATACGGTGGAGCAGCAAATTGATATTGCCCGGCAAAAGGGCGGCATCGCTCCGGACGAATCCTATACGCTGGAGCGCTTTGAGGTGGTGCGTCATATATGAAAACGACATGTGATTTATGCTTCCGTCACTGCTCTCTCGAGGAGGGCCAGACAGGTTTCTGCCGAGCCAGAACCAATCAGGACGGGGAAATCATTTGCATCAATTACGGCCGTCTTACCGGGCTGTCACTGGACCCTATTGAAAAAAAACCGTTGCGCCGGTTCCGTTCCGGCAGTATGATCCTGTCTCTGGGCAGCTTCGGCTGTAATCTGCGCTGTCCCTTCTGCCAGAACCACGCCATTTCCATGGCGGACGAGGACGCGCAGACCGTATTTTTACCGCCGGAGGGCGTGGCGCAGCAGGCCGCAGAGCTGCGTCACCGCAGGAATATCGGCGTTGCCTACACCTACAATGAACCTTTGATCGGCTATGAATTTGTCCGGGACTGCGCTGCGCTGGTGCGGGAACGGGGAATGGTGAACGTTGCAGTGACCAACGGGACCATAGAAGAAAAGCCCTGGCGGGAGCTTCTGCCGCTGCTGGACGCGGTGAACATTGATCTGAAAGGCTTTACGACGGAGCTGTATCGAAAGCTCGGCGGGGATTTTGAGAGCGTTAAGCGTTCGATCAAAATGGCCGCAGAGATCTGTCATCTGGAGGTAACAACTCTGGTGATTCCCAGTGTGAACGACAGCGATGCAGAGATCCGCAGCCTGTCCCAATGGCTGGCCGGCGTGAACCCTGAAATCCCATTGCATCTGTCCCGATTTTTCCCCCGCTATCAAATGGAAAACCGCCTGCCAACGCCGGTCGAACGGATCTATCAGCTTGCGGAAATCGCCGGGGAAGCGCTGCCGTGGGTCTACACAGGCAACTGCTAGCGAACCGTTCCGCAGCCCTGTAAGTCACTGTATGAAACCACCCCCTTTGGCATAAGCTTGCCGGAGGAGGTGGTTTTTTGCGGAAACAGGACCAGGCGAAATTGATCGAGATCAAAAATGACCGTGAAATCACACGTACCAACGACCTGGAGTTTTGGTTTCTGTACCAGCGGGCCGTCCTGCTGGCTCTGAAGGAGGGCGTACTGAACGAGTTGCAGTACCGGTATGCAGAGGAAAAATTAAAAACGCAGCGCGGTTGATTTCGGGACAGCCATAAGGTACAATAGAAGAAAACGAGGCGGGCCCGCGGTCCGCAGAAG
>CAMWSZ010000456.1 GCA_947177005.1 uncultured Clostridia bacterium
ATGCCAACACTGGAGCTTTGTGGAAGAATATACCTATAAAGCATGTGAGCCAGCGTAGCTGAAGCCGATGTAGTCCACACATCCCGCTTTCAAATCTACCTTGTCCTGCTCCGTCAGGTCGATTTTGATACCTTCCCGCTCGTAATATTTCAGCTGATAGCTGGGATAATAGCCCCGGCAGTGTACATCCGTGAAGAACAAGGCTCTGGACCGCCAGTCCCAAGCGGCATGGACATCCTCCGGTTTGCAGGAGTAGGGATACACCATACCCTGGCTGAATGTGACCATGCAGCCGATTTTGTTTTCAGGGTCAATCTCATGGCCGGTTTTAACAGCCCGAGCGGAGGCAACAAGCATATAGTGAGCGGCGGGCAAAGTGACGTGCCGGTCATGAGAGGGGATACCTGCACCGACCCAGCCGTTAAAATTGAGTGTGTTGATCTCGTTGAAGGTCATCCAATATTTGACCTTTCCCTTATAGCGCCGGAAAATAGTTTCGGCAAAGCGAACGTAGCAGTCGATGGTACGGCGGTCTGTCCAGGAACCCCACTGGTTGATAAGTCCCAGGGGCGGCTCGAAATGGCTAATGGTGACAATAGGCTCGATCCCATATTTGTGCAGCTCGTCAAACACGCCGTCATAGAACCGGAGACCCGCCTCATTCGGTTCCAACTCATCTCCGTTAGGGAAAATCCGGCTCCAGGAAACCGACATACGGAAAGCCTTGAAACCCATCTCTGCCAAGAGCGCAATGTCCTCCTTGTAGCGGTGATAGAAGTCAATACCATCGTGGTTGGGGTAATTCTCACCAGGAAGCACGGCAAACTTTGCTCCCTCCGGAACGCGCTCCATCTGCATAAAGGCCGTTTTGCCAGGTTTGCCATCTGCGGCAATATACGTCAGCATACGCGACTCATGCGCACCGCCTACCGTGAGTACATCGACAATGGAAGGGCCGCGACCGTCCTCGTTCCATGCGCCCTCCATCTGGTTGGCAGCTGTCGCTCCCCCCCACAGGAATCCGTTTGAAAATCCCATTTTAGCTTCTCCTTTCACATGAATGTTCTGAATTATTATTCAGCTTTCAACAGTTTCGTCAGAGAACCCGACTTTCCTGTTGTTTCCAAGTGTACATTGGCGAAGTCATCGGCATTGGTCACTAATACGACAACCGTATCCAAGTATCCGCCATCCTTGATAACCTTACGGTCAAAGGTCATTAGTTTCTGTCCGCAGGCAATCTTATCTCCCACTTGGCAGAACACTTGGAACCCCTTGCCATCCAATTCTACCGTGTTAAGCCCGACATGGATCAGAGCCTCTACACCATCTTCGGACATGAGTCCGATAGCGTGTTTCGTATCTGCTACCATCGTAATCTCTCCGTTAAAGGGAGCGCAGATTGTTCCAGTATCCGGGTTGATTCCGCAGCCAGTTCCTAATGTACCGCTGGAGAATACGGGGTCCTGAATCTGCTCCATAGAAATCACGTTTCCGCCCACAGGTGCGTAAAGGGTCCTGGGTTCTGTAGCGATGGCAGGAGTCTGCTCCTTCTGAACCTTGCTGCCATCTTCCTTATCGGCGAGGGCCCATGAGATGATGAACGCAACCACAAAACTGACCGCTACCGTAGCGATAGCCATATAAATGTTATTGGGATCATCACCGATAAAGGTAGGCAGAGCTGGAATGCCAGGGGAGGCAAAAGCATAGCGCTTTACGTGGACAATACCCGCAAACAAACCGCCGCAGCCGCCGCCAATCATGACAGCAATTAAAGGACGTTTGAATTTCGTGATAATACCGTACAGTGCTGGTTCTGTGATGCCGCACAGAGCGGTGACGCCGGTGGAAAGTCCCAATTCCTTGGTCTTAGCGTTTTTACTCTTGATGGCAACAGCTAGGGTTGCGCCTGCAACAGCCATATTGCTGGCCAACATCCCGGGGCCACAGACCGTTTCATAACCCATATCCGCCAGCTGTACCGTTTGCAACGCCGGGAAAATGGCAAGGTGCATACCCACAAAGATCAGCAGTGGGCATACAATACCAACAATGGTAGGCACCAGTATTGGAGCATGAGTGTCCATAAAGGACAGGCCGATAGCAAAAATCTTGCCGAGGTAAGAGCCAAGAGGCCCGATCACAATCAGCGCCACCGGAGCAGTGATGCCAAGTACCAACAAGGGTCGAACTACAGCCTTAACCACAGTGGGGACATACTTCTCCGCCAACTTCTCAACGAATGACATAAAAAGTACCGTCAAAATAATAGGCAGAACAGAAGATGTATAGGACCATAGTGTCACAGGTACATGGAAGAAAGCGACCGGGTCCCCAGCGGAAACAAGTGCATTCCAGTTGGGGTGCAGCATCACGCCGCCTACTACCGCTGCGATGTACTGATTGCAGCCAAACTTCTGGGCGCTGGAGAACGCTAGAAGAATAGGCAGGAAATAGAAAACAGAGTCGGCTATAAAGTTCAGAATGTAATATTCCTGAGACTGGTTTGAAAGTCCAAACATCACCATGATAAGCAGTGCAGCCTTTACCATACCACCTGCTGTGATAGCGTTGATGACCGGGGCAAAGATACCAGTGACAATATCCAGCAGCCGTCCTACCAGGGGCCCCTTTTCTTCAACATTGGTCTCGGCGTTAGCTCCTGCTTTGGGGCCAACCAGTGCTTCAACTTCCTTGTACACCTTCGGCACGCCGGGACCGATGATAATCTGGGTCTGGATACCAACCTCTTTTACGCCCAGAACGCCGTCCAGAGCCTCAAGCTCTTTGATTTGTGCTTTCGAGCGGTCCACCAGTTGTAGGCGAAGCCGGGTGGCGCAGTGGGTCATAGTAGAGATATTATCTCCGCCGCCCACCAAACGAACACATTCCTGCGCTAACTGTTTGATGTCCATAGAGTTTTCTCCTCTCATTCTTTCAGCTTGCGGGGTGCTACCCAGACGGATCTTTAAACGGCCACGGCTGAGCTCTGCCGCAGAAACGCCTGAAATCCGCCGGATGCACTCCAGGTCCACCACGCTCTGATCCTTGACGGTAACAGCCATCACGCCAGATTGAAACCGGGTACTGGTAATATTTTCGCTGCCACCTGCCAAAGATACCATTTGCTTCATCAGCTCTTGTTCGTTCATCATGGGGACCTCTCTTTCTTAGGGGTAAATCTATGCTCCAGACTGCCGCGCG
>CAMWSZ010000457.1 GCA_947177005.1 uncultured Clostridia bacterium
CAACCAGATCGCAGCCTCGGACCGGCGGGAATTTGAGCGGCTGTTTGGCCGCAGCGCGGACTATACGGCAGAGGATATCACCAGGATCACCTACGGCAGAAACACGATCTATGAAGCTCCGCCGGTCCAAAGTGAGGATATGACAGAGGAAGCAGCGGAGCCAACACTGACAATGGGGGGAATGAGCTGACAAGAAATAAACAAAAAAATAAGACAAAAGTCAGCAGTCTGTTCCGGACTGCGTGACCAGAAGCGGGGCCTGTATGCCACTGAACAGTGGACAGTATACGGGTCCCGCTTTTTTACTTTCTGCAATCAGAAGAAGGAGAACATAATGGGAAGATATTTTGCACAGGACACCAGTCTCGCGGGGCTGGAGCGTCTGATGATGACGCCGCCCAATTTCATCCCCAGCGGCGGAGGAATCACGCTCATCTGCACCATCAGGGAGAGAGGGGGAACGTCAACGCTGGAGGAGCTGATACAGGAACTGGTCCGTCCCTGGGAGCATACCGTTCTGAAGCGGCGGGCGGTACAGCTGATCCACAGTGCGGGGCAGTTCCTGTTTGACGGCCAGCTCCACGCAATGCGGCTGCTGAAGCTGACGGGCGGTAACGAAAAGGGTGTCAGCGGGAAATGGCTGGCGGCGGCGTACCTGCTGTCCTCCAGCGCTTCGCTTTGGCAGCGGACACTTCCGGCGATCACGCAGGAAAGTATTGATTTTGACGCGGTCAAGCTGGGAGACAGCAATATTCGGGACTATACCCTCTATCGTGCGGCAAAGGGACTCTATCACGGCAAACTGAGTATAGCGGCGGATGAACTGGCGGACAAAGAGCTGGTCAGCGACAATACCCTGCTGATGATTCTCAACGCCGCTCTGATTGTCCGGTTCGGGCCGCAGGTGATGGAAAGCGGCAGAAAAGAGGGCGGCGTATGAGTTATATTATCCAGGCGGTGCTGGTCAAATCACAGCGTTCGGAATACGGTCAGGTCACTGTTTCTTTCCCCATCCCGAATGACCAGTACGATCAGACCATTGAGAGTCTCCATGAACTCGAAATGGGCTTTTCCATCAATCGGGACTGCAGGGTGGGTAAGATCGACAGCAAGTATCATGCACTGGATGGTCTCAAGGATTCAATGGTCAATATCGATCAATTGGATTATCTGGCGAAACGGCTGGGCAGTTTTTCTCCAGACGAAACCAACCAGTTTGAAGCGATGGCCTACAGGCTGAAGCTAATCAATATCAAGGACTTCATCAACCTGACTTTTTGCTGTCAGCAGGCCACAGTCATTACGGATTTTTCTGATTTGGAGAAAATCGGACGGGACCATTGTATGGATCTCAACGGCGGCGCAATGTCTATGGAGGAGTACCAAAAGATAGACGGGCGGGCAGAAGCACTCGACCTGATTGAGAATCAGAAGGGATACATCACGCCCTATGGAGTGGTATATGAAAACGGCATGGAATTGAGGCAGGTGTACAACGGGCGGCAGTTTCCGGCATATTATTATGACAGCTGCCAGCTGGCCTTCGGCATCCGCCCCGTTTCCCCGAAGGGTGAAAAGCAAAATCCAGAATATTTATATCTTCCGGCATCGGACCATCAGATCGAACGAACGCTGCTCCGGGCCGGAGCCACGAGCTGGGCAGAAGTGGAATCCTGGATTGAAATGGATGTGCTGCCGCAGTCTATATCGGACGCACTGCACATGGATACCGAAAGCATTGAAGATCTGAACGAAATGTGCCGAAGCACGCAAAACTTTGACCGGGAGGCATGGGAAAAGCTGGAGGCAGTTGTCCAGCTGACCGAACCGGAATCCGCCAGTCAGATCCGGCAGCTGGCAGAGAATCTGGAGCAGTTCGATTTTCTTCCTGACATCCACACGGTAGAGGAGTATGGGCGGCACATGATTCAGGAGTCCGGAGAGTTTGGGTATGACCCGAATCTGGAAGATTTCTATGATTACGGCGGCTATGGAGCGCAGCGTGCGGAAGACGAAAACGGGAAATTCATTGACAGCGGCTATGTGGCCTATCATGGTACTGTACCTTTGGAGGAACTGATGATGGACGGTTCAGAGGAACAGGGATTCCAGATGGGAGGGATGACATGATACTGCATTTGAAATGCCGGGGATATGGCATTGGGCTCGATCTCCCAACCGATTCGGCAGAGACAGAGAGGACGCTCTCCCAGCTGACAGAAGGACTGGAGCAGGAAGAACCTGTTACAATCGAGGAGGTAAGCAGTCCCATTCCCAATCTGGCAGGATATATCCGGTGCGCCGATGTGAGAAACGGGACCGATATTCAGAATCTGAATGCGCTGGCAGAGAAGATTGACGGCATGAGTCAGCGGGAACAGCAGATATTTTCTGGGGCATTGGATACGGAAAGCATCAACGGCCTGGAGGATGTTTTGAAGGTTGCCGGTCATTTGGAGGACTATACGTTCACTCCGGGCGTCACAACGGACCGGGAACTGGGACGGTTTCTGGTGGCTTCCGGATATCTCAAAATCGAGGAACGTCTCCGCCCATACATCAATTATGAAAGTGTGGGCGCAGAATACTATTCCAATTTTGGCGGAGCCTACAGCGCCTATGGCTATGTCCGGCGCAGAGATCAGGAACCGGCGCTGGACAGAGAAGAAAAGCCCATTTTTCAAGTGAGATTACAGGCACCTGATGGAACACAGCAGTACGATTTGGACCTTCCCGCTACAGACGCCTGGATGGATACAGCAAGGCAGAATCTCAGGCTTAATGATATTTATGCGGCTGAAATCACCGGCATAAATTGCACGATCCCTCAGTTGGCAGAGATGCTGCCGGTAGAGAACGCGACTTTGAAGGAAGCCGACAGGCTGGCCGAGTGCATCGGGGAAATGCAGAAAACAGATGGTGAACTGGCGAAGTATCTGGCCGCGCTGACTGTGGAGAATCCGGAAACCTTTTCCGAGGCGTTAACCATAGCCGTAGACCTTGAGGATTATGAACTGGTCCCGGAGGATGCAGCGGAGTATGGAGAACAGGTCCTGCGGCATATCGGGGCAGATGATGAACTGATCGCGACGATTGACGGGTTTATGGATTTTGAAGGATTGGGGGAATTTATGATGGAGGAGGATGGTGTTCGCCAGACCGATTACGGATTGATCCGCCGTCTGAGCGAACCCTTTCCGGA
>CAMWSZ010000458.1 GCA_947177005.1 uncultured Clostridia bacterium
AGAAATCCTTGTACTCCAGCGTCATCAGACGGCCTTCATCGTCAAAATTCTTTTTGTTTATACCAAGCCGGCAGGAGAGAGGTTCTTCCTGCGTCAGCACCAGCGTTCCAGAGTACTTGGTGCGTTTTGAGGGATTCCAGAATTGGTAGTAACCAGGGGTGTTTAGGGGGCACTGTGTTTAGACCTCCTGGCAGCAAACGATGTCTGGGTTCTCGGATTTTATGAATTTCAAAAGACCTTTCCGGCGGCAGCTTATGATTCCGTTCACATTCCAAGTAATAATTTTCATATTGGTGTACACCCTTTGCATCATCTTTTTATTAATTCGACATCTGAAATAAATTGTGTCCGATTGATCTGCTTCCGTCAAGTATAAAAAAGCATAGGAAGTGTTTTTTATCCAGATTTTTTCAAAAAAAGAGCAGACTGCCGCCGCAGCCGCTCTTATACATAGTGCATTTTTGTTGTAAGCCGCTTGAAGAGAGTGATTATAGAGCCGGCGATTCGTGAGAAACTTGCAGGGTGACAGGATGGATTATGGTAATGTCCCGGCCGGCTTTTCTGGCATAGCGGATGGTTGCAGCAGTCCCGCCGCGCCTTTCACCATTATAGACCGCAAGCAGGGCAGAGGCATGTTTTACCAGAAACCGGTTGCGATCCAGCATGCAATTTTTTTGGAAGTCTCTATGGACGAATACGATAGAATCAGCTTGTTTCAATATAGAATGATACAGATTTCGGGAAGATTCTGTCCATTGATCTGCCTGCGTCGTGCAGGGAAGAATGCAATGAAGTTTGAGTTTTGGATTTTCCTCACGCAGAGCCAGAACCGATAGGGCTGCCCAGGCATCGCAGCCTTCTGCCATTCCGGACAGGAAATCGGTGAAGCCGGAATCGGTCATGATTTTGATCTGTTCTGACAGAACTGCTTTCAATGCAATGCATTCGGGGACAGACTCATCATTCTTCCAGGAAAATTTATGTGGGCGGTGACCGGTGAAGGCACAAATGTTTTTTGTAGTCATAATTCTGATATCGCCTTTCCTGCTTATACAGCATAACATCAATTATATAAGGGAATCATTTATATAATATAAATACTATATTTATAAAAGTCAATAACTTATGTAAATCATTTGAAAGTGGTCTGTGCAAATTTATAATGAATATGAAAAGTATTTTATTAGGGAGTGTTTAATTGTGACATTGAATATTGATTATGATGCCATTGGTTTGCGTGTTAAATTTGCACGGCTGAAAGCTAAAATGAAACAGGATGCGTTAGCGGATAAGACTGGTCTGTCACCAGCTCATATCAGTAATATTGAAACAGGAAATACGAAGTTGAGCCTGCCCGCTATAATAGATATAGCAAATGCGCTGTCGGTGTCAGTCGATGAGTTGCTTTGTGACAATGTAATGTGTTCCAATCATGTCTACAACAAAGAGGCACAGGAACTACTCGCTGATTGTTCAGCGTATGAGATAAGAGTCTTACTGGATATATTGAAGGAGACAAAAGATTCTCTGAGAAAAAACAGGGGTTTTATATTGGAAAATGCAGAAATAGAAAAATAAAGATCCATATTATAGTAAACGACATAAGTTTTTTCTTCTCCTGCCCGCGCAGGCGGATGGGAAAACGCAGAAAGCGATTCAGCAAGCGCAAAAATTATAGTCGTTTACTATAGTTTAATATAGGGATATCTCCATATAGCGAACAAGGATGTAATTGGGACTCGAACCCTCAGCCGCCACCAAACTTTTTTAGTGGCGGCTGAGGGGTTCACTTGTCCTGATAGGACTAGTTTCGATGCAATGCATCCAGAGCCAGATTCAATCGATGCTCCTTTGAAAGACCGGTTTTTCTGGCACTTTTTCAAAAACATCTTATCATAAACCATAGAGAGTGTCAACGCAATTCGACTAATAATAAGAGAATTAACATCGTATTACATTTATACCTTTGAGATACAATATGGTTTAATCAGAGAGGTGTTTACATGAAAGAGGAGCAGGTTTATGATTTCGGGCTCAGGCTTCGCCAGCTGCGCGAGGATCGGGGATTGTCGAGAGATGCGCTTGCCAGAAAGCTTAGGGTGAGCAAGGAGACAATATACCGCTATGAAAATAACCTACAGAATCCATCTTTGGAGAAAACAAAGCAAATAGCTGTTATTTTGCGAACTTCCATAGATTATCTGGTGGGATTGGATGATAAGTATACGATTAAGTTCCCGTCTATGACGAAAGAGCAGCGTGATACACTAAATCTTTTTCTGCGGGTATTTGTTGACAGAGATGGCCCCGTCAGTTAAAATATTAGCGTTATATTTTGTGCTTGAAAAACATAAAAAAGTGTGATATAATCAGAGAAAATGGGGTGAAGGGACTAGCTTATACAGTTTCAGTACTGCCTGTCCGAAAGAATCTAAGAAGGGAAAAGAACCCGGGAGATAATCCTCATGGCGAAAGCAAACAGAGAGTACAAAGATTCCGTCTTTTCGCTGTATTTCGGCGATAAGGAGCGGCTTATTGAAGTAGTGAATGCAATCGAAGGAACCAATTATCCAAAGGACACTCAGGTTGAGATCAACACAATTGAAGACGCACTTTATAAAGATCGAAAAAATGACATTTCCTTTGTCATCCATGGTGTGCTTGTTGTATTGCTGGAGCATCAGTCAACACTGAACGAAAATATGCCGCTTCGGATACTTGTTTATATAGCGCGGGTTTATGAGCAGATTGCAAAGCTGTACAACATTTACGGCTCAGCACTGGTGAAGATTCCAACGCCTCGATTCATCGTTCTGTATAACGGGGAAGACAGCTGTGCGGATTACAGGCAGCTTAGGCTGTCGGACGCCTTTGCGAAACAGGAAGAGAGTCCGGCGCTTGAATTGAAGGTTGATATGTACAACATCAATTATGGCAGATCGGAGATTATTAAGAAGAGCCGCAGCCTGGAGGAGTACAGCACGTTCATTCATTATGTTCGGCAGGAGCAGAAAGAGAACGGCAAGTCTCTGGAGGATGCCATATCAGCGGCGATTGACCGGGCCATTCGAGAAAATATCATGAGAGAATTTCTTGAAAAATATGGAAGTGAGGTACGGAATATGCTGTTTGAAGAATGGGATTGGGAACAGTATGCAGCTGTTCAGCGTGAAGAAGGACGCAAGGAAGGACG
>CAMWSZ010000459.1 GCA_947177005.1 uncultured Clostridia bacterium
CCGCATTCGTGCTCTGGACAGCTTTAAAAGCGGCGAAATCCGCGTCCTGGTGGCCACCGACATCGCCGCCCGGGGCATCGACGTCAGCGAGCTGGCGGCGGTCATCAACTACGAACTGCCCAACGTCCCCGAGACCTACGTCCACCGCATCGGCCGCACAGGCCGTGCGGGCCGCAGCGGCGTCGCCATCAGCTTCTGCAATTTTGATGAGCTGGCCTGTCTCCGGGACATCGAAAAGCTGACCCGCAAAAAAATCCCCGTTACGGAGGGGCATCCGTGGCCAATGGAAATTTTCCAGGCTGCGCCGAAAGCAGTACGTCCGCCCAGGGCAGAGCGTCAGAAGAAACCGGCCATTCCCAATCCGGTTCCCGCGCCGCCTGCTCCCATGCTTCGGCGCCGGATCTCCTCTGATCCCCCCGTAATTGGCCGCGTGGCCGCCTATGCGGACGGACGGCCTTCCCATCGCCGGAGGCGCCGCAGCTGATGTACGAATACCGTAAATTGCCTGTCGGGCTGCGTACCATCAAAACCGCTATCGCCGTGATTGCCGCGATGATTGTCGCGGACCAGTTCGGCGGAACGGGCGATAAGCTGGTCTTTGCCATGCTGGGGGCGATGTCGGTCATTGAACCCACCTTCAAAGCCTCGCTGGAGGCGTGCCTGAGTCAGATCATCGGCGTTATCGTGGGCGCAATCATCAGCGTTTTGCTGCTGGCCCTGCCTATCAGCGGTCTGACCGCTGTCGGCATCGGCATCATCGTGATTATCGTTCTCTACAACAAGCTGCACCTGCGGATCTCCCCCTCCCTGCCCTGCCTGATTATGGTCATGATGTGTACCGGCGGGAACCAGAATCCCCTCCTGTACGCACTGGGCCGCGTCTGGGACACAGCCATTGGCCTGATTGTGGGAACAGCCATTAACATGCTCCTGTTCCCCTACAACAACAGTCATAATATCTGGGTGACGGTCAAGAGTCTGGACCGGGATCTGGTCCATTTTTTGGAGGACATGTTCGACGGTGACCGGGCGCTGCCCGACGCAAAAAAAATGAACGAGACCATTAGCAGTCTGGAAAAACAGTTGAATATCTTCGGAAATCAACGGCTCCTGTTCCATTTCAAACAGCAAAAAAAGGAGCTGGAACAATACCAGGTCTGTGAGCGGCAGGCTAAAAAACTGGTGTCCCATATGGAGGTGCTGTCGCAGCTGGAGATCCCGGGACGGCTGAGTCCGGAAAACCGGAAACGCCTCGCCGCCTGCGGCGCGGAGATCCGGGACGGCCGGAAGCTGGATTCCGTAATGGAGCTGGATGTGGTCACGAATTTTCATGTATCGCAGATCTTATCAATCCGCAGGGAGCTGCTGGATACGCTGAACGGAAAATAAATTGGCAGGAACGGCCGGTCCGGCTGTCCCTGCACTTTTTTACGATTTTTTTAACCCCAAACACCCTGCGTCTAAAAACTGGACAAGGGTGGAAAAGTATGTTATACTGCTTTCTACACGAATCTTTCCTAAGGAGGCTGTGTATGCGGACAGAGATTTTGGGCGTGGGCTTTGATAATATGACGGTCGAACAGGCCGTGGCGGAGGGCGTGCGCCTGCTGGATACCGCCGGTGCGCACTACGTCGTAACACCCAATCCGGAGATCGTGGAGATCTGCCGCGGGGACGCCGATGCAATGGAGGCCGTGCGGAATGCGGACCTGGTCCTGGCAGACGGCATCGGCGTTGTCTACGGCGCGAAAATGCTGGGAACCCCCCTGAAGGGCCGGGTCACGGGCATCGGTTTCGCCCAGCAGCTGATGTCCCGGATGTCCGAAAACGGAAAATCCCTCTTCCTCCTGGGTGCAAAACCCGGCATCGCTGAGAAAGCCGCCGCCAATTTACAGCGGCAGTATCCCGGACTGCGGATCGCCGGAACCCATGACGGCTATTTTCAAGAGGATGAGCCGGTCGCGGCGGAGATCGCCGCCAGCGGCGCGGACGCAGTTTTTGTCTGTCTGGGCGCGCCGAAGCAGGAGAAATGGATGCGGAAAAACGGTCCGGCTACCGGCGCAAGGCTGCTGGTGGGTCTGGGCGGCTGTCTGGATGTCTTTTCCGGCGACGTACAGCGTGCGCCGGAGTTCTTCCAGAAATCGGGACTGGAATGGCTGTACCGGCTGGCAAAAAATCCCAGCCGCATCGGCCGGATGATGAAGCTCCCCTTATTCCTGGTGCATGTGGCGGGAGAGAAAAAGAAATGAGCAGAGGAAAACTGATCGTCTTCGAGGGCGCCGACGGTGCGGGCAAGGCCACCCAGACCCGCCTTATGGCACAGCGTCTCCAACAGGAGGGCGTCCCCTTCCGGGAAATCGACTTCCCGCGCTACGGAAATCCCTTTGCGGAGCCCGCCCGCCTCTATCTGAACGGCTCGCTGGGCTCTAATCCCGGCGACGTCAGCGCCTACGGGGCGTCCGTGCTGTACGCGGTGGACCGCTACGCCTCCTACCGCGAGGACTGGGGCACCGCTTATGAAGCCGGTACGCTCATCCTTGCCAACCGCTACACCACCTCCAACGCCGTACATCAGTCCTCAAAACTGCCGCCGGAGGAGCGGGAGGAATATCTGACTTGGCTGTTCGACCTGGAATACGGCCGTCTGGGCCTGCCTGAGCCGGATCTGGTGGTATACCTGGACCTGCCCTCGGAGCTCTCTGAACGCCTTCTGCGGCAGCGTCAGGCGGCGACAGGCACCAAAGCCGACATCCATGAGCGGGACGCGGCCTATCTGCGGCGCTGCCGTGCCAGCGCCCGGGAGCTTGCCCGTACCTTACACTGGCAGGTCATCAGCTGCGCCTGCGGTTCGGAGCTGCAAAGCCCAGAGGAGATTCATCAGGAAGTATGGGAACGGCTGGTCCGCCCCCTCCTTACGAAAACGGACTAAGGGGCGCTTTCGCGCCCCTTGCCCTGCCGCCTATGTAATTTTAGCAGCAGCAATTGTTGTTGGAGGTGCTGTTGTTGCAGCAGCAGTGTCCGCAGCAGCAGCAACAGCCGTTGTTGCTGGTACCGGTGCTCACGCCGCCGACGCCGCTGTTGTTCCAGCCGCAGCTGCCGTTGTTGCAGCAGCACAGCAGGATGACGATCAGAATGATCCAAAGGCAGTTGTCATTGATCCTGTCACTTATACACATCACCCAGCCCACGA
>CAMWSZ010000460.1 GCA_947177005.1 uncultured Clostridia bacterium
GAACTGAGCCGGGTGGGTACGGTCTTTTCCGGCGTGCTGGAGGAGGCGGAGAGCTTTCAGGAAAAACTGCGGAATTTAGAGGCGTCCTTCTCCGCGATCAATGACACCTCCGACCGGTTTTCGCAGGTGCAGCATGAAATCACCAGCATGGTGCAGGAGGCCCGCGGTCAAATGGAGGCCCTCGCACGCACCTCCGCGGAGGTGGAACAATCCTATATCGCTATGTGGGAGACCTTTTCCCATTTGCAGGCCGCGGTGCAGGGAATCCGGAAGTGTATGGGGAAAATCGTGACGATTGCCGACGAAACCAATATTCTGGCCGTCAACGCCTCCATTGAAGCCGCCAGAGCCGGTGCAAAAGGAGCGGGATTTGCTGTGGTGGCGTCGCAGGTGAAGGAGCTGGCAAGGGAGATCAAAACGCTGGCCGGTGAGGTGGACACCAGCGTGTGCGATGTGGAGAACAGCGCCGTGGAACTCAACGGCAGCATCCAGCTGTCCCGGCAGACGCTGGGGCAGAACGCCGGTATCGTGAAGCAGACCGATGAGAGCTTCCGCGGAATCACCTCCGCCGCGGAGGGTACCGAGGCCGTACAAAACGAGATCTCCGGCGAGATCTCCTCCTCTCAGTTGGAATTGCAGAGTATCCGCCAGTTTTTCGAGCAGATAAAGAGCCAGTATCAGGAGGTCTTAAAGCACCTTGATTCCGCCAGCCGTCTGGGTACAACCAAAAGCGCCATGTTTGAAGATATGGACCACATGGCCTCACAGCTCCAACCGCTGGTGCGGGAGATCGAACAGAGCGGGGGCCTTTGAATCAGATCCCTGACCGAATGCTTATAGATGATATAACAAGTGCGTGTATCTGAGACGGTTTGATACACGCGCTTTTTGTTTCCTCATTCAATTCCCATGACCGCTGACACTTGCATTTTTTCCCGGTACGGGGTACAATAAAGCCACCAAACCCATGAAGGAGGCAAAATGCAATGAAAGACGGTTTTATCAGCGCGGCGGCCGGTACGCCGAAAATCCGGGTGGCCGACTGCCGGTACAATGCGGAACAGATATTTACGATGATGCGGGAAGCGGATAAACAGGGCGTCAAGCTGCTGGCGCTGCCGGAGCTGTGCCTGACCGGCTACACCTGCGGCGACCTGTTTTTGCAGGATACCCTGCTGGACGGCGCGCTGGAGGGCCTGCGGACGATTCTGGAGGCCACGCGGCATCTGGAAATTTTAACGGTGTTCGGAATGCCCCTCCGGGCCGGAGGCAAGCTGTACAACTGCGCGGTAGCGGTGCAGAAGGGACGGGTGCTGGCGGCGGTGCCGAAAACGTACCTGCCCAACTATAATGAATTCTACGAAAAACGGTGGTTTGAAGCCGCGCCTGCTCAGCCGCTGGATATTGATCCAGCACTGCCAAATAAGGATTCCGCGGTTGTCATGGGACAGACGCTCATCAAATGCGCCGGAATGCCGGGCCTGACCATTGGTATCGAAATCTGTGAGGATCTGTGGGCTGCGGACCCGCCGTCCAGAAAGCTGGCGGAGGCTGGCGCCACCGTTATCATAAATCTGTCGGCGTCCAACGAGGCCGTCGGGAAAGCCGCCTACCGGCGTCAGCTGGTGGTGGGGCAGTCCGGAAGGCTGTGCTGCGGCTACATCTATGCCGACGCGGGAGAGGGCGAATCCACAACGGATCTGGTGTTTACCGGCCACAACATGATCGCCGAAAACGGTGCGCTATTAATAGAACGGCGGTTTTCCACGGGCCTGACGGTCTCCGAGCTGGATATCCCGCGCCTGCTCTTCGAACGCCGCCGCCTGACCACCTTCCCGGCAGCAGTCGAGATTCCGGACCTCTATGCACAGGCGTTTTTCGCGCCCTGCGAGACAAAGCTGTACCGGTATCTCTCCCCCACGCCGTTCATCCCGGAGAACGCCGCCGACCGCGGCGCACGCTGTGAGGAGATTTTGACGATTGCGGCATTGGGACTCAAAAAGCGCCTGGAGCACACCAACGCCAAAACCGCCGTTGTGGGACTGTCGGGCGGTCTGGACAGCACCCTGGCCCTGCTCATCACGGCCCTCGCTATGGGAATGCTGCACCGTCCGGCAAGCGACATCATCGCGGTAACGATGCCCTGCTTCGGCACCACCGACCGCACCAAAAACAACGCCGTCCTGCTGGCCGAACGTATGGGCGCTGCGCTGCGCACGGTTCCTATCGGGGAATCGGTCAAGCGGCATTTCCGGGATATCGGCCACGACCCGGAAACCCATGACGTGACCTACGAAAACGCGCAGGCCCGTGAACGCACCCAGGTTTTAATGGATATCGCCAACGAATCCGGCGGACTGGTCATCGGCACCGGCGACCTGAGCGAGCTGGCGCTGGGCTGGGCCACCTACAACGGCGACCATATGAGCATGTACGGCGTCAACGCCTCGATCCCCAAGACACTGGTGCGGCATCTGGTGGACTACGCCGCCCGGGAAAATCTGGAGAAGGACAAGGAATTGACCCATGTGCTGGAGGACATTCTGGACACGCCGGTTTCGCCGGAGCTGCTCCCGGCAGTGCAGGGACAGATCAGCCAGCGCACAGAGGATCTGGTGGGCCCCTACGAGCTGCACGACTTTTTCCTGTACTATATTATCCGCTGGGGATTTGGTCCCCGTAAGATCCTGCGGCTTGCGGAACATGCCTGGGGCCGTGCTTACAACCATGCGGTTATCTTGAAATGGCTGAAAAATTTCTATCACCGGTTTTTTGCCCAGCAGTTCAAGCGCTCCTGCCTCCCGGACGGCCCGAAAGTGGGTTCGGTGGCGCTCAGCCCCCGGGGCGACTGGCGTATGCCCAGCGATGCTAGTGCGCGGCTTTGGCTGGAGGAGCTGGAAACACTGTGATCTTTTCTGTGGGAAACGTGTCCCGGACACGTTTCCCAAATTTATTGGAACATGGATAAAATTACCGCTGGAGTAGTCCCCTTAACAAATCTGATCCTGTTTTGACAGAACAGGACGGATTCCCGCGCCGCAAATTTTTCGTAAAGAAATCGTTAATCCGGCAAAAACTCTGTACAATCATATTCAAATCGAGTAATATATTAGGGTGGAGGAGTAGAGCCTCCAGGATGACCGCGGCAAACATATTGAAACGTATCTGGAATATGAACA
>CAMWSZ010000461.1 GCA_947177005.1 uncultured Clostridia bacterium
GCTCAGGGCTCTGCCACGGCAAACCCGTGAGTGCCTCACGTCCGTCTCGTATATCGGAACCGTCTTCCTGTTTATCCTTTGTATCTTTGCGGCAGCGGGCAGCGGATTCCAACCGTTTATCTACTTCCAGTTCTAAACCGGTGCGGGGAGGAAAATATGAAACATAAGCTGTTTATTGCAGTGATTCTGCTGCTCTGTCTCCTGCCGGCGGCGGGGATGTTTGCGGTTCCGCAGGGCGAGACGGGCGGCAATGAAATTCTGTCGCCGCCGCCCGCGCTGCGGGACAGCAACGGCAAACTCAATACCGGTTTTCTGCCCGATTTGAGCGCCTACGTGGAGGACAATTACCAATTCCGTCAGACGTTCGTCACCGCCTGGTCGTATCTGAACCAAAAATTCCTGCACACCTCCATTGCCAGCGGCGTTGTGCTGGGAAAGGACGGCTGGCTCTATTTCAGCGACACGCTGGAGGATTACACCGGCCTCGGGCTGCTGACACCACGGGAAATCTTCGCCGCCGCCCACAATCTGTCCCTTGTCAGCGAGTACTGCCAAACGCAGGGCGCACAGTTTTTATTTACCGTCGCGCCCAACAAAAACTCTCTGTATCCGGAACATATGCCTGATTTGACCGTCTATCATTCTGTCCGCAACGCGGACGCGCTGGCGGCGGCTTTGGACGCGGAGGGCGTCCCCTATGTCAACCTGTTCGACGCCTTCCGGGAACAGTCTGAAACGCTGTACTTTACACAGGATTCCCATTGGAATTCCAAGGGCGCGGCACTGGCGGCGGACAAAATCAACGCCGCCCTGCACCGTGAAACGCAGTATTACGCCGGACCCTTCACTCCGGACGCCGTCCATTCCGGCGACCTGTACGCCATGCTCTACCCCACCGGCAAGCGGCTGGAGACGGACCAGACCTACAGCAGCGGCTTTGCCTTCACCTACGACGCGCCCATCCGCGACGCCAGCAGCCTAACCATTATGACTGCCGGGCCCGGTACGGGCTCTCTGCTGATGTTCCGGGATTCCTTTGGCAATCTCCTGTACCCGTATATGGCGGAAAGCTTTCAAAATGCTCTGTTTTCCCGCAGTATGCCGTATAAATTGGACCTGATTGCCCAGCGGAACGCTGATTTTGCCGTCGCGGAGCTGGTGGAGCGCAATCTGGACTATCTGGTGCAGAATGTCCCGGTCATGCCCGCCCCGGAGCGGGACGTCACGCTGTTTCCCAATATGGACATCTTGCCCGTAAAGCTGGAGGCGGATACGGCCTCTTCCCTTCCGGGCTGTGTTCTGGTGCGCGGGACCCTGCCCGTGCAGCCGGATGAAAAAAGTCCGGTCTATCTCCGGACAGATGCCGGATGTTGGGAGGCTTTTCTCTTGCAGGACAACGCTTTTGCCCTCTACATTCCAGAGACGGCGCAGAGCGCTGAAAATATTTCCGTTGTGTTTGCTGCATCCGCAGAATAGTAAGGAGGAAAATTCATTATGAGCAAACGCGCAATAGCCCTTATGCTGCTGTCGGCTCAGCTGCTGTCGGCGACGGCCCTGGCCGCAGGAACCGTGGACGAGCCGTCCGAAACGGTCCAGTCCGCAGAAGACGTACAAACGCCCTCTCTCGAGGAGCAAGATAGTACTCTTCCGGAGAACGGCGAGGACGCTTTGGAGGACGGTGCTCCCGCCGGGGAAGAACCTGCCGGAGAGATGCCGGTCCCCCCCACCGGTCCCAGCCTGCTGACCGATGAGCATATCGCTTATATGTCCGGGAGCGGCAGCATGTTCCGCCCCTCCGGAAACATCACCCGCGGGGAGGCGGCCCAGATCCTTTACCGCCTTCTTCCGGAACATCCTGATATCACCGTATCGTATTCCGATGTCTCCCCGGACAGCTGGTACGGACAGGCGGCGCTGGAATTGGGCAGCTTAGGCGTGATCCGGCCCAATAACTACACGTTTATGCCCAAGGAAGAGCTGACCCGCGCCGAATTTATCAGCTATCTTGCCGCCTTCTTCCCGCCCCGGACAGACGCTGCGCAGTTCACCGACGTCCCCGACGGTCATCCCAACGCGGCCAGCTTTATCTCCGCCCGCGCCTGGGGCTGGCTGAACGGCTTTGACGACGGCTCCGTTCATCCGGACCAGCCCGTCACCCGTGCGGAAGCCGCGGCGCTCATCAACCGCGCCCTCGGACGCTCTGCGGACCGTACCGCGGTTGACACCCGTCCGCATCCGGCGTTCTATTGGGACGTAGCGCCCAGCAACTGGTACTATTATGACGTCATGGAGGCCACTGTCGCCCATGAACATACGGTGACGGATACCGAGCACTGGACCTCCTTCACCGCGGTCCCCTGCGATATCTCCGAGGGACTGTACCTGCGCGACGGCTGGCTGTGCTACTACAGCCCCTACCGCAACGACCTTGTACGCAATGACCCGGTGGACTCCTTCGATTTTAACGAGGCCGGGCATTTTACCTCCGGAAACGCCGGGCTGGACGCCAAGCTCCGCGACATCGTTCTGACCCACACCACTGAGAGCATGACCCAGGAGCAGAAGCTCCGCGCCCTGTACATCTATACCCGCGACTCCTTCACCTATCTCCGCCGTCCCGCCTATGCCTTCGGCGTGCTGGACTTCATGCAGAAAGATGCGCTGAACATGCTGAACACCGGCTACGGCAACTGCTACTGCTATGCCTCCGTGTTCTGGTATCTGGCCCGCTGGATCGGCTACGACGCCAAAATTTACAGCGGCACCGTCGGCAGCAACCGGCAGCCCCACTCCTGGGTGGAGATCGAGTTCTCCGGTAAAAGCTACATCTTTGATACCGAGCTGGAAATGGCCTACCATAAAAAGGGCCGGTATGACATCAACCTGTACAAGTATATCGATGTAGACGGCTGGCGCTACATCAAATAAGCAACAAATTGGAGGAAACCATGAAAAAACTGACAGTCTTTCTTCTCGCAGCCGCCCTGTCGCTCAGCCTGACGGCCTGCGGCGGCAATGGAAATAACGGCGGAAACGTTTCCGTCAACGACAGAAGTCTTAATGCCACGGATACCGGTTCCGCCGCGGCAGACAATACAGATCCTTCCCCCGCCGTACCCGATGACTCCGTTCCTGACGGCAGCAGCGACGACGGTGATGATGATGCAC
>CAMWSZ010000462.1 GCA_947177005.1 uncultured Clostridia bacterium
CGTGAACAGTTCCGCTAATCTGGTTTTCACGGTCGGCATAGTTTTTCATGAACTCCGGGTCATAGGCGCACATCAGGTCATACATCTCCGCCGAAATGCCCTTTGGCGTTGGCTCCACAACAGGCAGGGCGGTTTCGGCCTGTTCCGGTGTGTCAGTTCTTTCAGGGACGGAGCTTTCCGGCTCCTGCCGTGGGATGCTGGGTTCATCCCAGTCCATCTGCTGTTCGTCCCGTTCCACCTGCGGCGGTGAGAAGGACAGCACCCGGTATTCCTCCGGCACAATCTGACCTTCATGGACACGATGCCACTCACTGCCGCTTTTGATAATATAGCCGTACTCGGTAAAGGCTCCCTGTTCCAGTACAGCAATTTGCTTTCCAAACGCCGTCACATCAATGGCGGGCTTCCAGGCATCGGGTATATCTACCTTGCCGGAACGGTTCAGACAGTAGTCCCCTAACTGCGCTGCCGTGCGGATATCGGGCAGATTGATATAGTAATCCAGGTTGTCAGCGTAGTCGGCAATGCGGCCAATCGTCCGCAATTCGCTCCCCGGCTTCTGCAAAGCGGCGTTCAGTGTGCCGATCTCGCTGGCGCTCAGCTTTTCCAGCCGGACGGCAAGGAAATTCAATTCGTTCACGCCAGATGCCAGTGCCATGTCATAGGGAATAGCCAGATGTCTGTCTTCTGGGGTGGAAAAGCCGCTGACAGAATAATCCCAGGGATTGGCCTGTGTGACACCGATTTGTCTCATCGCTGCTTGTACCTGTTCCGCTGTAGCAGGCAGATTCAGCCAGACGTGCTGGTCAGTCCCATATTTGCTTAGTTGTATCGAAAATACTTCGCTCACTCGGTCACTCCTTTCTTGATTTGGAACAGCCATGAGCAAAACCGAACAAATACAGTAATAGCAAGGGATTCCGGCCATGGCTAAAACCAGGAATCACTCCAACAAAGTAGAAAGCGGAGCCTCTTTTTGGTAAAATTGACTTGAGAGAAAACTCAATCGGAAAGGGGCTGGCCGCTATCTACCGACAGGAAATTATTCAGGACGTGACACTGTTCACATCCCAAAGCGCCGCTGTGTTCTACGACAAACTGTTCTCAGAACTGGAATTCACTCTGCCCAGGACAGCAACCGGGCGGCGTGACTTCCCGAAGGAAGCAATGGTCTGCGCATTCATCGTCATGAAATGCGAAGGGTTTTCACAAATCACGGATTTAGCAGATTATCTGAATAACAATCGGCTTATCGCTCACTACTGCGGATTCAACATCATGAAACAGCTGCCATCGTACTGGACATATGACCGATTTCTTAAAAAGCTGGACAACGGAGAGCTGAAGAACATCATGGCGGAACAAGTGAAGAAGCTTTACCAGTTGGGCATTTTGGATGCTTCCTTTATCGGCTTGGACTCTACACCTGTTGCGGCAAATACGAAGCAGAACAATCCGAAATCCTTCGCTGCAGGTAAATTCGATCCGACAAACCACCCCAAAGCCGACCCGGACTGCGCCCTGGGCGTTCACTCCGCATCCAATCAGCACAATGAGCGACGGGTTGAGTTTTACTGGGGCTACAAGAACCATGTGCTGGTGGACTGTATTTCCGGCCTGCCGCTCTATGAGCTGACCACCCCCGCTAACGTGGCGGATTCTACCGTTGTGCAGGGGATACTTGCCGCTGCCAATGCCGTTCTGCCTCTCCACGAATGTACCTTTCTGGGCGACAAGGGTTACGATGTGAAAGCGGTCTACAACCTGGTGAAGGATGTCTACGAGGGCGATGCCGTTATCCCGCTGAATGAGCGCAATACCAAGAACCCAGACAAACTGCCCTCTGAACGCCTTATCTGCGATGCTGGTCTTGCCATGAGAAAAGATGGAAAGATTTTTGACCGAAACAAAAACCGCATCCGCCAAAAATTCTGCTGCCCGTTCCGGCAATCCAAATCTGGAACTTGCCCCTGCAACCACAAAAACTGGAATAACAACAAGAAGCATCAGGGCTGCACCAAGTACAAAACGATTCCCTCTGACTACCGTCTTTCCATTGACCGGGAATGTCCTCACTTCAAGCGCACATATGCCCTGCGTACCGAATGCGAGCGATACAACTCCCGCTTTAAGGCTTCCGGCCAGGAGCGCCTCTGGATTCGTAACGGCAGCAGCGCCGCCAATCTGAATACGCTGGCCCACATCGCTGCCCTGGCCGTGGCCTGTGCCGCTGTCCGAGACAACCCCCGCCATTCCTACCGCTCCGCCAAATCACTCCGACGGGCGGCCTGACTTTGTTTCATAACTTCCGCCTGGCGCGGCTTTTTCGCCGTGCTTACTTTTGTATGCCCCGTTTCCTCCCCGCTCTCTGCTCCTCTTGTCCTTTGTACGCATCCGCTTCGCCTCTCAGGGTGTTTTGCTCATTTCTCTGAATATAAATTAAAAAATTTTTTATACCCCTTGACTTTTGTAATTGCTTGTGTTAAATTGTAATTACAAAATAGATTTTGCAATTACTTCTACGAAAGGGGTGTCTTTTATGAAAGACTCCAACAAGAACCGTATCATTCAAATTCGTGCTTCTGAAAATGAAGTAAAAGCGTTAGACTCTGCTGCTATGCAAACAAAACAAACACGATCGGAACTTTTGCGTGATTCTATTCCACGGCTATCAAGTAAAGGCTTTGATAGCGCATTAGCTATGGAACGTTTACCCGCTTTAGAAAAAATGGTTAATAACTTTTTAGATGAAGTCGAATCCGGAAAAGTATTTCAAGCCGATGAAATTTCCGATATTGCACCTGCTTTTATTCTGGAAAATGAATTGTGTGTTAAAGTACCATCAATTAAGTTGAGGGTGTTGGAATTAGAGCATATTGATACAACTACCTTGGATGACAAAGACACTTTCTATAAAAATTTAGAAAGAAAATATCCACTTTCATTTTTAAATTATGAGGCAGGCGCTTTATGGCCTCGTTGCTCAGACATCATCTTTTTTCCACAGTATTATTTGCTTTGCAACAGTTTGGCAGCGGCTAAAGAGCTTGCTGAAAAAATGTCTGATGAATTGATAGCGCATGGACGAAAAGTAGAGCATTGGCCGCAATACCTTTTGAGGAAAATACCAATATGTTTTAGCTCCGATCACAGATTTTT
>CAMWSZ010000463.1 GCA_947177005.1 uncultured Clostridia bacterium
AGTCTCCACTTCCCTTGATTTTACAATGCCCTCTGCCACTGTCTCTATGATGGCTAATTCTTGTTCATCCATACCATTCAGCATTTGTTCAATGTGCTTCCGGCGCTTATTTTCTTCATTATGTTTGTCAGGGTAGAAAAATTGATCTACGGAAATATCCAGAATGGTGGCAAGCCTGTAAAAGACATCAAGACTGGTATGCTGTCCACGATTTTCAATATACATAATAGAGCGAGGAGTGAGGTCTACAAGCTGGGCCAGATGTTCTTGCGTCCAGCCTTTAGTCTTACGCCTGCGCTTGACCTCTTTGCCAAATGCATGGCAATCCAGATGGTTTTCGTGTTGGTACATTCTCATATCACCTCCACATTATCTTACATTTCGGAAATAGATATGAGAACGAAATAGAATTTTATATTTTAGTAGTATTTTATTTCGGTATTCTTGAGAATATGTTCTTTTGACGATATAATGAGAGAAAATGCTTTACTCTAACACTATGCGAGGGTTTATAATAAATCAGGAGGTGTATCAGGGATGTTGCGTATAGGAGAATTTTCTGCTCTTTCTCAGATCAGCATTTATATGTTGCGGCACTATGATGAAATTGGCTTGCTTACCCCGGAACACATTGACAAATATACTGGGTATCGCTATTATTCTGAAACGCAGTTACCTACTGCCAATAAAATAAGAGCGCTAAAAAGTATGGGATTGAGTTTGCCGCTTATAAAAGAGATCCTAACAAAGTATGCTAAAGATTATGAATTGAAGGCATACTTGGAAACTCAGGCTGTGCAGCAACGAGAAAAGATTGAACAAATGCAAAAGCAATTGACCCTAATTGAAAGTACAGTTAGAAGCTTAAACCGCCCTTCCCCAATCCCATCATACAGTGTGGCCCTAAAAGAATTTCCCAAACACAATGTCATAAGCTACCGTCAAGTTATCACAACACCCGATCAAGAAGGGATTTTGTGGGCTAAGCTGGCCGAAGAAACCAAGAACCTAAAGCTGCACTATACAAATCCGCAATGGAACATAGCAATATTTCATGATGGGCAGTATATTGAGGAAAATTTAGATGTAGAAGTACAAAAATCTGTTGTAGGAACATACCGAAGAACTGGTTTGGCAACATTCAAAACTGTGGATGCTTTTATTGCTGCTACCCTTACATTCAAGGGACCTTATATGAACCTACCCGCAGCGAACGAGACTATCGCACGCTGGATTGTTGACAACCATTATAAAATATCTGGACCGCGTTTTAACATATATCACATATCTCCAGAGACAGAAGATTCCTTTGGAGAGATGATAACTGAGGTGTGTTTTCCAATTCAATCAAAATAGTGAAGGTGCCGCAATTTGCGGTACCTTTTTTTGAAAAAGTCCTTGACTCTCGGATAATACGAGGGGTTACAATACAGTCCACAGAGAGGAGGATGTTATGAACAACCTAACACTACCCCATCGAACGGCGGAGTATCTTTGTCCAGTCAACGGTTTGTGTGATATTTATGAATGGAAAACCGGACAGCGGATACCTGAAGAACTGATTTTCTTTTCCCGGCCTGGCTTTCAGCTTATATCACAAAAGAGAGCAAACCCGCCCAAAATGATTTTTTTCGGGCAAGGCAGCATTGGCAAAGATCAATTTGCCTACTGGCGCGATTTGATTGGCTATAATCTGATAGCCGTAGAGGTTAAATCATTCAAAACAACTGTGACCCAGGTGAAGTCGATATTAGAAGAGAATATACCCGTGGTTCTGTTTGGACTGGATATGTACCACTTGCCATATCACACAAATTTTTATCACACCCAACATATTCCAGGTCATGTTGTGCTTCTGGTTGGCTTGGACAATGAAAATGTGTATGTGAATGACAACTCCAGACAGGATATTCAACGTATTCCACTCGATGATCTGCAACGGGCATGGGCAAGTGACTATATCGGGATCAGCAAAAAGAATGCTTATTTTGGTATTGATATGCAGCATCCTAATCTGGATATTTCTGCGATTGTGCAGCAGGGATTAGCTCAGAATGCGGGATTATACCTCAATTCACCTGTGGGGTTTATTGGGCGGCGAGGATTGGAACGTTTGATCAAAGAACTCCCATCTTGGAACAAAACATTCTCTCAAGATGTATTGGAAAAGATTTGCTTACATCTGATAGAATTTTCTGGAAGCACAATACCAGAACTACCCAAAGAAATCAGTGGTTTTTCTTCAGGTGTAGCAAATCCACATCAAGGGGGACGCGATAAACTGGCTGCCGCTTTACAGCAGTACAGAAACGACTTTGGCACATCCGAATGGGAAATCGCAGCAAAGCACTTTTCTGAAAGTGGATGTATTATTGAAACACTTGTACAAGAGTGCATACAAGATATTTGTAAACATTCTTTTCACTCATTGGAAAAATATACCTCACTCCTAAAGAACCTACTGGAATGCGAAAGCATCGCGTTTAGAAGTTTAGAGCAAACGCAAATACATCAGAAAAGACGGACATATGAACACAGCTTATGACATATTCTTTACCTTCCTTACCGCCCAACGGAAATAAAAAAACCGTTGTTTCGGCGGCTGAATATCTATGCGCTAAAGTAAAATGCAGTAACCTGACGGCGGTTTTGAAATATCAAATTTCAAGCCGCCGTTTTCTTTTGAAAAAATAGAATACGGGGGGTGTATTAAAGTCGCCCATTTTTAAGGACACGGCGGTATCCGGGAGGTACTGTCATGTCCTTTTTGATTCCTGCTCCACCTAACTTGTCAAAAAAAGCCTAGTCCCATCAACGGGTCACTCCGACCAGGAACGCGAAATTTTCCAGTACATAGCAAATGATGTCATTTCATGCGCCCGCACAGTACAACGCTGTGCGGGCGCTGTCGTTTCCTGTCGGCTCTATTTGGAATTAGATAGCAGATTTCCCCGGTGCCGCTCCCCGCCTTTCCCGTTCAGACCGCGATACCCCAAAATCTGAACGGAGGAAAACACGATGGAGATCACCATCAAGATCAATGGCCGCATGGTGGCTGTTGAAGTCAGCACCGAAGTAGCCGAGTACATGGACACCAGCAGACGCAAGGCCGAGAACCTTTCCCACGAACGGCGGCGGCATTGGGACGGGCGCGAAT
>CAMWSZ010000464.1 GCA_947177005.1 uncultured Clostridia bacterium
AGGCATGGCAGAAGCGGACCGCCCGGCACCGGAAAAGCGGCATGGATGAGAATGTGCCCCCCATTTTGGCCCACTGGCGGGAGGAGATTCGACTGCTTCCCGGTTTTGTGGAGCAATGGGATATCTCTCCCATCCTGCAGGACTGGACCTTCAACTGGTTTACCCATGCTCTATATCTGCATCCTTAACCCATTTACCGAGTGCTATGAAGCAGACCGGCAATCCGCCGAATTCAACGCGCCCGGCAAATGTCTCCAAGAACTTGGATGCGTTTACCGGAAGCGGGAAGAATGTTTCAACCAGATATCCAAAGTTCAAGAAGGGGAGACGTGACATTGTGCTGCTGAGAACTTTCGGTTACTGGAACTTTATCCACAAATCAGCTGAGAGGTTCACATAGACAACCGCTGTTCCAGGGAATAGGCACCGGCTGCAATTAAACCGCTGACAGCAGCTCCAAAGGCGGCCTCTTCTTCATTTTGTTCCACTTTTAGTGGCATACCAAAACGATCCTGGAGAATATTTTGAAGTGCCGTATTTCTGCGGACACCATTGCCGGAGGCAATCAGCCTGCTTTTTGATACTCCTGTTCCGTTCTGAATAGCGGTATACAGGTCGTAAAATTCCTGTGCCATGCCGTTCAGAACGTCCCGGATGATGGAAGCAGGGTGAAAAATTCCCTCAATCATCCCGGTTTCATCTGGATTTTCCCGCGTTCCCGCAAAAGTTGTCTGCACTTCCCAGGCTTCTGCCTGATTTGTCTGCTGTTCCAGTAAGCGCTTCATGACCTCAAATTGTGGTACATCCGGCGCACCGGCCGCTGCGGCATACTCACGGAAGAAGTTTTCCAGCACCGCAAAAGCAGCTCCTCCACAGATCATGGCTCCAACCAAAAGAAATTTGTCCTTTGTTAAAGGGCGGGGTTCAATTCCATGCCCTTCATAATATTGGGCTGACAGCACGGAAATCTGTGCGCCAGTGCCAACATTTGCTGGATACTCCTCTGATAAAATTGCGCAGAGGGTTCTTCCGTCAAAGTCAGGCAGATTGCCCCTTCGCTTTTATGTTCCTGCTATATAAGCCTGGTGGGTCTATGGACATTTATAAATCTACATACTGTCATTCATAGATATCAGATAAAAGCAATTCGATGTTTTCACAAAGTACCAAATGGTTTCATCTCCACCATATTGATTCATTCTGACGGCTTCGCAGTTTTTTATATCCTGCGCAAGATGCTCCAAAATAGAGTTGAATTTAGGATAATTCTCCTTCATCTCCCTATGATATACGGGACTTGTCCCTGGAAACTTCTGATAGTTTTCCCATGACTGTTTCAAAAGGCCGGTTAACTCTTCCAGCCACTGCTCCCGCGTTAAGCTTACATAGCCGCTATTCACATAGTAATCACCTGCCACAGCTGAAAAATTGTGATACTTTCGCCCAGCTTCTGCCAGACTGGTTCGTTCACCAATGCGCATGCCGCTGACAACTGCCAGCAGTGTCATGTGATACAGATATATGGTCCAATCATCACTTTCGGGAAGATGAAGTTTATATACACCTATGCTCAGGTTCCACCCGTTTATACCGTTTATATATGTACTGTCCTCCCATAACAGAAATTGTTTTCTCCACTGTTCACATTTTTCAAACAAGCCCAGCCATCGCAGGGTATCGTCACTGGAGTCAGCAAGTTCTTTTTCGAGCAGGAAGCGTAGAATCCGTTCTTCAGCGTCCATTCCAAACGCGTCTTCAACACGATCTTTCAAAGTCAACGATCTTACCACCTTGTTTATTTATCCGCCAAATTCGCGGGGAACATGAATTCGAATTGGGACATATTTTACTGAAAACAGATTGCCTGAAGGCAGTGCCTGTGTTATGATGAAAACGATCAGCCAAAATTTGTGGAGGTGCATTATGTGGACGTGTCCAAACTGTGGAAGAGAGTTTCAACGAACAAACCAAAACCATTCCTGCGGCAAAGCTCCCGCTTCTATTGATGAATATATCCTGAGGCAGGAAAAAGATCTCCAGGCGGCACTGGTTCTTCTTAAAAATTGTATACATCATGCCATACCGGAAGCGGAGGAAACCATTGCATGGGGGATGCCAACATGGAAAAAGAAGGGTAATATCATTCATTTTGCGGCAAGTAAAAACCACATAGGCATTTATGCAGGACAGGAGGCCGTCTTGTTTTTTGCAGAGAGATTAAAGGGGATTGAGACATACAAAGGTGTGATCCGCTTGAAGTTCCATCAGGAAATACCCCTGCCGCTTATTTCTGACATTGCGAAGTGGTGCTTCGAAATGGACCAAATGAATTAGATTTCTCGTAAATTCAGTATAGCATGAAAATCATGGCCTGAAAAGGCGAAATTTCATTTATGCTCCCTTGAATCCAATTACTCTGATTGCTATAATAAGGACAAACTGGTTGAGTGGGGAAGAGGCGGCAGATTCGAAAAGGAATCATCTTGAATACATTAGATAAGAGGTGTTGTTATGTTTCGAGAAATGCGCAGAAAAAGGCAGATTCTTTCTCAAGAAGATTGTACGATGATCCTGACCCGGGGAACTTCTGGAGTCCTGGCTCTTCATGGCGATGAAGGCTATCCCTATGCAGTACCAATGAGTTATGTGTATCATGACGGAAAGATTTACTTTCACAGTGCGAAAAGCGGACATAAACTGGACGCGATCCGGGCAGATCCAAAGGCTTCTTTTTGTGTAATTGGACAGGATCGTGTTGTTCCTGAAGAATATACCACCTATTTTCGCAGCGTGATTGTGTTTGGAAAAATTCGGATTTTAGATGGGGAGATGGAAAAGCGGGAGGCAATAGAAATTCTGGCGGCCCGATATGCGCCCGAAGACAGTGCAGATTACCGTGAGTACATGATTCAAAAAGAATGGAAACAGCTCTGCTTGTTGGAGCTTAGTATCGACTATCTGAGCGGTAAGGAAGCTATTGAACTTGTCGGATCAAAATTGAATAACAACACGATAGACGAGACGCCTGCAAAGTTCGAGGGTATACCAATTTGACTGTAAAGGGGAAGCAGACAGGAAATAATCTATCTACAGACTAAGATATATTTCACGGCATCGAACAGCATCTGAATGAAAATGTTTTTCCCGCACAGA
>CAMWSZ010000465.1 GCA_947177005.1 uncultured Clostridia bacterium
CGCAGGATTTGGAGGTGTGACCGTTGCGAAAATATGAGAATGTGGACATCATCGCCTCCCTGGGAGCGGTGATGGAGCTGAACACCGAGCATTACAAAAGCGATTTCCACTATGACATGGAAATGTTCATGGAGGCGGCACAGCATCCCACCGAAGAAAACACCCATCTGCTGTGGCTGTCCCGCCACTGTGGAACCGAGTGCTTCCGGGAGCGTGACACCTATCTGAAAGAGAGCCAGGCAAACCATACCTGGACATTTCACGCCACCACGGGGGACAGCATTTTGGCCTACGCCGTGGAGATCACCGGCTTGCAGGACGGCAAGGTGATGGGCAATCTCTATGAGCTGGACTATCGCCAGCACGCCGCCAAGCTGGAACAGCAGGCGCTTCCCGTTCAGGAAGTCAGCCTGAAATTTGAGGACGGAACCGAGGGCCGCTATCCCTATGAGCAGTACAATCACGGCATCTATGGGATGGTGGCAGAGCATGGCAAGGTGGTGAGCAAGCACTATGAGCCGGAGAACGAGGACGCCTTGCGGGGGCTGTTGACCGCCGCCCGCCAGAGCAGGCAGAAAAGCCGTGCGGCCACGTTCAAAATCAAGATCAGCCACAAGCCCTCTATCCGAAAACAGCTTGCCGCGGCCAAGAGCGCCGCCGCTCCGAAAAAGGCCCCGGTCAAAACGAAAAATCACGAATTGGAGGTAGGATAATGGTACATTTCACGGTGGAGGAAGAAAACTTGGTCTGCGTCTATTACAAGGCCGACCGGCGCAGAACGATGGGACGCGTGACCGCCGCCCTCCCCGACATGGACGGAGATATGCGGGCGCTGGCCCAGCAGACGATCAGGAAGCTGGAGGCCATAACCGACGCCGACTTTGAGGATATGCGCTTTCTCTTTACGGACGAGTAACAGGGAATAGGCGCGGCAGGTTAGGCGCTGACAGGCAGCAGAATGGGTAATACGACCTGCGGAAAAGGTACAGACGCAACGCGGGTGTACCTTTTCCGCAGGTGCCACAAGCGGCCCGCAGGCCGCTTGTGTAAATAGGGATTATAGCAACTAAGAATTTGAAGTTTTATGTCAAATTGTTTCTTCAAGTTTACGCAGTGTTTCAAGATCAGCTTCATAGCGTTTAATCGACGAGTTCATTAGATAAATCCTATTTTCAGACGTCCATTTCCCAAGACGCTTTTTGCTGTAGTAGAGAGTAAAATCATGTATTGTTCCTGCTAATTGAGAGTTAATACTTGCCCACTCATTAAGTTCTTTGGGGGGACAAGGTAAATCGCCCTGCTGAAAATATAACTGACGTATTTTCTGATTAAGCGGTTCCACAGCGTCAATTAACTCTTCCTCATTTATCACACTGTTCTGATATTCACGATAAAATTTTATAAACTGTTGAGCTGCATTTATCAATTCAACTGTAATCTCTTTGGTTCGTCGAATTAGTTCATCTTTATCTATTTCTGTTTCACGAAGCATTTTGTTAATTGCATGATATAGAGTGTTGGTTCTTATATGTATATCATTGACAATTTGGGAATGATTTCCCTTGCTATACCAATGTGCTTTATCCTGGCTATCATCAACCCAAGTTGTATAGTAAATGTAGTTACAGCCCACTATATCATCTTCACTATATCCGAAATGACACCAAACAATATTGGCAGCTTTTCCTTTATGCCGCAACTCCATACCGCTATTTTGATAGACATCAGCATATCTTATTTTGTTCTTAATCTCATGGGCAATACTTGCAACCTCGTCGATAGTGCTTTCATATCTGAGGATTACTTTTGCAGACAATCGTTTGATATTTGTATGTACGGGTTCTACTTCATATATTATATATTTGTCTGTGTCTTCATAAACTTGTGCAACACGATATGGGTTGAACTCTTCTACATCGAAGAAAATTGTACCTCCGATGTTAGAGCGAAATATGGGTTGTTGAGTTTCAGATGGGTGACGCTCATTCCAAATTTTGGCATAGTGAAAGATAGCTTCATTGATAGCTTCTAAAGATTTTTTCCCGCTCCTAATCAAAAAACGAGATGTGAGAGCATCGACTAAGAAAGTAGTGTAGGTACTCAATTTGCGTTCAGAATTAAAACCAGATGTTTGATCTGCACCAGACGACGCAAGGACAGCATATCCGTGTCCTACAAATGTATTAACAGTTTCCTCCAAATCTAACGCAGGAGTATCGCTAATAGAAAAACCTCCTGAATGACAGCTATCCAATATTATTATTTTGCTTTTTGCAATCGTTTTCTCAATTATATCAATTAGTGTTTGTAATGGCAGGTTGCCATCACTTAATGCAAAAGAGTTTTTGCCTCCATGCCCAGAAAAGTAAAAGATAAAAATATCATCGGGAGTTGTTGTAGCGAGAACTGTAGTAAGCCCTTTAAGTAGATCAATTTGGGTTACCATTCCATATTTACCACATACATGGATGTCATCTTCTGATACTTTCAATCCAGAAATGAGGGCGCTTTTCACGGTCTGCACATCATTAGCACATATTGGTAACGTTGGGAGGCCAGTCACCGGATATATGCACACCCCTACCAATAAAACTTTTATATGTCCCATAGAGTACCTCCTATTTGTTCAATTCGATTATAATTCACAAGTTGTGACGAGACATACAATGATTGTTGTTCAATTATAGCATATTTAACTCCATATTTCTACTGCTTTTACAATAAGGCCGAGGGCGGGAACCATGAATATGGCCCGTCCCCGTTTTTTTGCGTCCATTTTCTACGCATTTAGAACGCTGTTTCAGCAGGTATTTGATAAATCATTCAGCCACCCCGCCAACCGGCCTCTGAAAGCCTTGAAAACAGCGGACTTTTACCCCTCTAAATGCGTAGGGTGGTGGTATCTTTTCCTCTGTCGCTCGGCCTCCTGGCGGCGGCGTATTCTCTTGGAACAGGCAGGGCAGTATTTCGCCCGGTTGGACTTTGGCGTGAAGCTGGCCCCACACTCACAGCACCGTTTCACCTTGTCATGCTCCTTTGTGATCTCGGCGCACAGCACAGCGTCCAGCGGGAGGACAGCCGCCCGGAACCAGCGGCACAGCAGGGAATAGGAAATGCTCTGAACGCAGATACATTCCTCCC
>CAMWSZ010000466.1 GCA_947177005.1 uncultured Clostridia bacterium
CCACATGGATTTCTAATATAGCGGTTGATTTGTGTGTCACTGTTGTGACCTCCTTAAAGAAGTATTTGATCCTAGCTGCTCCAGTGATTATATACTATACCATACTCAAGCGTTTGCCGTGAGGAAGAAATTAGAAAACAATCAAAGTTTGTTGAGGAGGACGGCTATGAACATCAAGGCACTGCTGATGAACGAGCGGGACAACATAGTGACCTGTGTGGACGAGAGAAACAACCAGTCAACACTATAGATACCATCCAGTTATACTTGATCTTGCAGGAAACTGTCCAATTTCTTTATTGCCAGAGCATCAGGCTTTTCTGAAAACCCATGCGTTCCGCCTTCGATCATCTCCAGGCGAACCGATGCCCCCTGAGCAAGTCTTTTGGAGTATGCCTCGAAAGCGCGCTGTGAGTAGTTTGGATGAACGATATTGTCGTTGGTCCCATGGACGATCAGTACCGGACCAGGGTAAGGGATGATTTCCGCAAATGGGTCCATATCCAGCACATCGGTCACATACTGCCGCCCCAACTCCATAGAACCGCAGCTGATTCGCTCCGGGACATTGTGCGGATCAAATTCGGCATATATCATTTTCCCGGCGCGGGCATTGTCCGGAATACAGAGGGCAGGGTAAAACAGCACCAACTGTGAAACCTGCTCCTTCCTTCTGACGGCGGTCAGCGCAGAAACGAATCCGCCTTGGCTACAGCCCATCAGAACCACACCTTTACTCCTATCAACATCTGGGAGTTGAAGGGTATGATCGATCACCGCTTCCAAGTCCAACACCTCTGTCAGTACGGACATGTCTGTGGTTTTGCCATCGCTTTTGCAACCTTCAGCGCTCCCGCCATTAAAATCAAAGCAATAGGCGGCATAACCGATCTCTGCCAGGTGTCTGGCATAGTGGCGGACGGTATCCTGATTGGCCATGAAGCCATGGCTGACAATAGCAACCGGTAAATTGCTGCCCGCGGGACGATATTCCGTTCCCCGGATCGTCAGCCCTTCCCGACTGCAGGAAAAGCCGCTTTCCGAAATATCAGGGCCGCATCCCGCGTTTAGAAAATTTGTCATCATTTGACGTTCCTTCCCTTCTGTAACAAAATATTCAGGCGATACATACTCGCATAACCAGCTTGCACAAGTTTATGTTGGGTCTACTCTACCACACGTTTTGTGCCAAAATGAATGGCTACAGTCCCGACTGCCCCAAGAATAATAAACACCGCAATGGCCATCTGATAATTCCCGTTCATATCATAGAACATGGTCATAACACTGGGGCCAAATGCTAACGCAAGGAATACAAAGGCAGCAATAATTCCAAGCTTTTTGCTATACTCCCTTGAGCCAAAGGCTTCTCGGACTGATATCCCAAAAGGCAGTTGGCAAGCATCTGACGCTGCGCCAATCAAAGCTGCAATGATGTACACAACTGGAAGTGATGGAGCCGTGAATCGCAGCAGCAAAAGTGCAATTTCCAAAAAAGCAATTGCAATAGTTACCATCCATTTGGTTCCAATCCTATCAATAATCATACCGGCTGGTACAAAAAAAGCGGCAGAGGCAACCAGGGCCACGCTCAGAAAGATTCCAGACAGATCCCCGTAGCCAAGGTCCGCAGTCATTAGAGGAAGATTGCTGAGTGCGCCCTGCGCTACCATAGGAACCAAAATATACCCTAATCCCAGAGAATAGAATTGCGGCGTCTTAAAAATCTGCTTATATGCAACACCATCTTCTTCTACTCCGATTTCCTTTTGTTCATCCGCATACATGGGTTTTTCCCCAAGTTCTTCTGGGCTGCCCTTATACAAAGCAAGCACGGTAATTGTTGTAAGGGCAGACGCGATTGCGGTAATCCATACGGGTACACGCCATCCGGCTACACGTACAAGCGTAGCAATGACCAGAGAAAAAATAATTCCTGCAATACTGCTAGCAGTCTGTGTTATGCCAACAAGCCGTCCTACATTTTTCTTATACCAGCTGTTCAAGATTTCTGTGACAGGGTTATTTGTAATTCCGCCGATCATACTGCCAAACAAAAATGCGCCAAGATAAAATAGGATCAACCCGTGGGAAACCGCAATCATGGCAATACCGCAAGTACACACAATGCCACCAAGCATAATATATCGCCGGATGCCAAGTTTTGATTGAATTTTTCCATAGAAGAACATTTGAACCACAGCATTGGTCAGCGCCATAATGGTAGCCACCATCATAAACTGTGTGCGGGTAATCCCCCATTCCTGAATAATGGGGTCTCCGTACAGCGTCACGCAGTTCCACCAGAGTCCTACCCACATACACAGCATCAGGCAGGATGCTACCAGAGCTGTTTTGGCATGGAAAGTGCCTGTATCTTTCATAATGCCATTTTCTCTCCTTCCTTGTATAAATCGGGGCGACCCTGATTTGAAGCATTTCAGCCCCTCATCGTTTTGCCGGTTATAGCATCTCCCCATTGGAAGCGATCACATTTTTATACCAGTCAAAAGATTTTTTCTTTCTTCTGGAAAAATCCCCGGTGCCATCATCGTACCGCTCCACATAGATAAACCCGTACCGCTTTTTCATTTCGCCGGTTCCGGCGGAAACAATGTCAATGCAGCCCCACGGCGTATAACCCATCAGTTCCACACCATCGTATTCCACGGCCTGCTTCATAGCTTCAATGTGAGCCTTGATGTAACCAATACGGTAGTCATCCTGAATTGTTCCATCCGACTTGATTTCATCGGCAGCACCCAATCCGTTTTCAACGATGAACAGCGGCAGGTGGTAGCGGTCATAAATCTGACACAGGGCAATGCGCAGCCCCACGGGATCGACGGTCCAGCCCCAGTCGGAGGTTTCCAGATAGGGGTTCTTAAAGGCCATAAACTGGTTGCCCTCAGTTTGCTCCGCATCTGGATTTGTCGTGGACACGGTAGACATATAATAGCTGAACCCAATAAAATCAACTGTTCCACGACGAAGGATTTCCAAGTCACCATCCTCCATGTGAATCTGCACACCGGCCCGCTCAAACTCCTTCAGCTTGTAGGAGGGATAATAGCCCTTCACCTGTACATCCATATAAAATTCTCTTGCCCGGTTGAAGT
>CAMWSZ010000467.1 GCA_947177005.1 uncultured Clostridia bacterium
CCTTGATTTTTCAGTGTTTTCAGAAGTTACGTTATCTAACCTCAGCTTTTGACCGTCCGGGCTTCCAGCGGATGTTAGCAGACATCAAAGCTGGCAAAGTAGTCCGGGTAATCGTTAAAGACATGAGCCGTTTTGGACGGGACTACTTGCAGGTCGGTATGTTTACGGACGTTCTCTTTCCCAGTCTCGGTGTCCACTTCATCGCCGTGAACGATGGTGTAGACAGCAAGCGTGGGGACAGCGAATTTACCGCGATCCGCAATATTTTCAATGAGATGTACGCCCGGGATACCAGCAAGAAGATTCGGGCAACGTGGCAAAGCAAAGGACGTACCGAACACTTGAGCGGTTCCCCATCGTATGGCTACATGAAAGACCCGGAGAACCCCCGGCACTGGATTGTAGATGAAGAAGCGGCAGCAGTTGTGCAAAAGATTTTCTATCTCTGCATGAGTGGTATGGGTACTACTCAAATAGCGAACTGGCTTCGAGAGCAGAAGATATTTAGTCCCACAGCTTACCATTTGAACCATGGTCGGAAAACGTGCCACGAGTTTCCCAAGAATCCCTACAAGTGGACATCGCAGACCATTTCCTGTATGCTCCGCAAGCTGGAGTATTTGGGACATACGGTGAACTTCCGAACTACCAAAGAGAGCTACAAGAGTAACAGGCTGCTACACAACAGCCCCGAAGACTGGGTTATCATTGAGAATACCCAAGAGCCGATCATCGAGGCTAGTGTATTTTGGGCGGTACAGAACATCCGGCAGGGACGGCGCAGAGTTACCAAATCAGGTGAGACGATATGTTTTCCGGGCTTCTGTTCTGCGGCGATTGCCATAACCGGATGTACCGCACTCTGAAATACAAGGGCCGGGGAACCCACTTCTATACCTGCGCAACATACCGCAACGATGTTGTAGACCGTGGGTGTACCACCCACTACATCGACAACGTAGCTCTGGAGGAAGTTGTGCTTCGCAACTTGCGGGAGGCGATCTCCTATGTGTCGGAGCATGAAGCTGACTTCATCCGGGAACTGGCGAATGCCAGTGCTGCCGAGCGTGACCGGGAGCTTTCCAAGAGCAAAGCAGAATTGGCAAAAGCGGAACACCGTATCGCAGACCTCGACGAGATCATCAAGCATCTGTATGAGGACACCCTATCCGGCAAGCTGACGGACGCACGGTTTATCAAACTCTCCAGTGGCTATGAGCGTGAGCAGGAAGAATTGAAAGCCCTTACTGACACGTTGCACAGGGACATCACTAGGCGGGAGCAGAAGAAAACCGATGCGAGGAACTTTGTCGCTGTGACCAAGCGGTATACCGATTTGCAGGAACTGGACGCCACTGTGCTGCGGGAGTTTATCGAACGCATCTACGTCTACGAAAAGGACAAGCAGACCCAAACTCAGGAAATCCAGATCGTGTATAACTTCATCGGTGCGTTTGACTTCACCCAGGCCGCAGACCAGCGACAGAGCAAGCAAAAGAGGGATGGCAAGGCCAGTGTAGCAGCCGAACCTTAACCACCCTCATCTTATCATAATTTCCATCTGAGGTCAACAGGGCGGCGAAAATCGTCCTGCTGACCAAAAGGGTTTGTATTATTCACATGAGCATTGGCCCAATGCTCGAAACCAGGTGAGTGGGCCTGCTGCATTCTGGCCTGAATGTCAATAAGCATACTGGGCTTCACTGGTTTCTTTCGTAATGCTTTGGAAGTAACAATTCTTTTCCCTGAAATACGCTCTAAAATTGCCGTTTCAGAATAATCCTCATTCAAAGAATCACAGCGGATAAACCGCTTACCGCCTGGGATCTTAAACACGAGGTGCTTCTGCTGCTTAACTTCCACCCCCTCTGCTTTCAGCGCATCAAGGAAACTATCAAAATCCTTACAGCCTTGACCGAGGGCGGTGTCAATCAGCGACTCCAACTGCCCCCGGACGGTAGGAGGCTTACCCTCTCCCAGCCAAGTGCCGTAACTGCCCCGGCTGGGCTTTGGCTCGGCTATCACAGACAGTCCGTTTTCCAGACACAGCATATCGGAGATTTTACGGATAGCGAAGGATGACCCCCAAAAGTTCCGAAATTTTTTGGTGCAGTCCAAGGTGGTGGAGTTAAACACAATATGCGAGTGAATATGGTGCTTGTCCACATGAGTGCAGACGATAAAAGCGTGTTTCCCCTTGGTCAGCGACATAGCGAGGTCATAGCCGATCTTGTTCGCCAACTCCGGAGTAATCTCCCCTGGCTTGAATGATTGCCGCAGATGGTAAGCGATCACATCATTGGCTTTCCGCTCTCTACCGGTAATGACGGCATACTGCCGCTTTGCAAAAAGGAACTCTTGGTCAACGATGGAAGGATTGCATTGATAAGCTGTGACCAGATTGCCGCCATTCGTTTTTTCTGGATTCTCCACATAGTCTGTCACCCGGCCCAGGGCTTCCGCAACAGTCCGGCCTTTACCGCTATGCAGCGGCATCAGGCGTGTTGTTGCCAATTTCCCTCCTTGACTTGCTTTACGAAGTTCTGCATCATTTCACAGCAGGCATCCGTAAGGCTTTGTAGCTCGTCAATTTCTTGCTGGGATAAAGAGAGGATGGGTTTCTCGTAATACGGTTCGTGGTAGGAATCTATTCGATGCCGCATCTCGTAAACCATTCCCCTGTATTCTGAAAGGAAGAAGTCAGAATCATCCAAGACATGCTTTGTAGGGTCCTTCAATTCCGCAACACTTTCCAAAAACTCTTTGCTCTGTTTCCGTTTTCGCGGTGATTTCTTTCACCCTGCTCCGGTTCATATTCGTCCACAGATTGAATCTGATGGGACGCAAGTAAAATAGCTGCGGTTTTCTGCTTTGCAGGTTCCAAGCGGGAGAGTTTTGCCGCATTGCTCTGCGAAAGTTTATAATTGGGGAAATTGTGAAAAACATCTCTCGTTTCCTGTGTCAATCCCTTCATCACCTGCATCGTCCGCTCAACCGTCCGCACGGAAACCCCCAGCTTTCCGGCTGTATCCTTAGCAAAGGATTTTGACGTGGGCGACAAAATGAACTGCACCCCGTCAAGTGGACAGTGAAATAATTCAAAGAAAATTCAC
>CAMWSZ010000468.1 GCA_947177005.1 uncultured Clostridia bacterium
CTTCATAATGGAGCAAATTTTGTCTGCGTGACGGGAGAGCACCTCAGCTTTTTCCCGTTCTGTGAGGGCTTTGGAAATCTCTTTGCTGAGCTCCGGCAGCTGCGGAAATTTTTCCGAAAACATGGTCAGCGCCACCGGCACAGAATCGAACCCTGACAGTTTGGCAACGGTTTGATCAAGAAGCCGGTTGGCCGTTTTGTAGTCGAGCTGCCTGCACGCGTTGAGAAATTCCTCTTTGCCGTCCTTGTTGTATTTGCCGACAAGCCGGGCGATTTTCTCCAGATTGTCCCCGGCGCTTGCTACCGACGAGGCGAAGCTTGCCGGATGTAGTAATTCCACGCTGCGTTCATCCTCTCTTACTGGGAGACGGTAACCGTCTCCGGTTCTGCGGCTTCCTCCAGACCCTTTACGATCAGGTTCCAGACCCGCATAAAGCTTGCGGTACAGCCGCTGATCTCGTTGATATTCGCCTTTCTCATATTATGCAGTTCGATCTCCTCTTTATACGTATCCCGGTCGTCCACCGTCTGCTTGAACCGCAGTACGCAGTCCTGGAACAGGCTGTTCATGCCCTCGAAGGTATTGTCCAGCATATTGACAACATCCAGCACATATTCGTCGATAACCGCCCTGCATACCTGTTCCGACAGCATTTCAGGAACATTGTTCTCATACACCCCGTTCTTGAATTTATCCTTCAGCTTGTCGTCGCAGACCTTGTAAAAATCCTTTTTCTTTTTCTCCAGCTTATATTTGAAGTCATTTTTTCTATCGACCCCAAATAGAGACAGGAAGTAGTTTCCAATATTGGAAAAAAACGATTTTTTGAACATTTTCTGAAGTATTTTAAAGAGATGCAGGTCAATTGACTGGATATTTACGTTGATCTTATCCAGGGGCGGCATCACGGCGGAGAATTCAAAATCAGGGATCTCCGGAAGTTCGATATAAATATCTTCCTTAGAAAGCCGGTCTTTACAGAGTTCGTTTGCCGCCCTCAGCCGCTCCTGACGCCCCTCAACGATTGTTTTTACTTCCCGGCTCACTCTTGAGAGCTGGAGTTTTGCGTCTCCCGCGGCGTCCAACGCTTTTTTTCTAAGGAACTTGTTGGTGATCTTGCTGAAGTCCTCATCTTGGAACAGTTTATCGATATGTTTTCTGGCAATTTCGCCGTTATGCTTCTTGAGATGCTTGTTGAGATTGTCCCAGATCCGGTCCACCGCCATACTGTACATACCGTCCGCAACGGTCCGTCTATCGCACGACGCCTCTACAGCTTTTCTCTGGTGGGCGATCATATTGTCATAGGTTTCGAAAATTTTCAGCAGGCTGTTGCCACCGAAGTCCTCTTCCAGGTCCTCGAAATCGTCGCTGTTGAAGTCCTTGGAAAAAATCCTCTCCACAGTGCTGCTGTACTCACCAATAATTCTGGAAATCTCCGCTATTTTTTCATCGTTGGCGTTGATGAGCACCTCGAGATTGTGCATATAATCCAGCACACTTTGAATTTTCACCTTCTGCGACGCGATTTCATAGGTGATATTATTGACGATCTCCTCCCGGGCCTTGCTGCGGGCGACGTAAGACACATAGCTCATCAGCGCAGGCATTCCGCTGTCCTTTCTGAACACGTCATACGTAAAATTTTCGATCCCATGAAAGAAGTTCAGATTAAAAGCATGTGTGCTCAGCCAGTTCAGGGAGCCGCTTGCCGCTTTTTTATCTTTTTTGTAGGTCTGGGCCAATTTGTTGATCTCCCCTGCGGTCAGGCCCTGCTCCAGCTCGCTGGCGCCTGCTTTTTCCGCCTCCAGCGTGCAGAAATACTCCTTGGAGCTGGTGGGAAAGATGATGCAGTCTCTGTAAGCCTCGTCGATCTCGGACAGGCGTTTTTTCATGTAGTCAACCGACTTAATAAACGATTTCGGGGTATCCTCCTCCGTATCCGTATATCTCACATCAATTTTATTGAGGGCAAACATCAGGGAATGGAACTTGTTTTGTCTGGTGAACATTTCCTTCACATGATGCAGATACGCCTCCTCGTCATCGGATAGATGTTTGGCGTAGTCGATGGCGAATACCGCCACGTCACACTGCTGCATAGCCCGTTCGGCGGCCTCTCTGTGGGAAGTTCCTGCCGCGTTGGGACCGGCGGTGTCATAGATCGTGTAGGAGGAGAAGTTATTTTCCTCCGTTACATATTGAATGTGCATGTCTCCCAGAGAAAAGCCGGACTCCTTATCGTCCTGCGCCTCACGAAAGTATTGGTTGATTTTGTCGTGAATGGCCGCTCTATCCGTGAAGATCTCGTCCTCAAGGGGCTCACTGCCGTCCATAAGCTGAAGATGATACCGGCCGTCAGAGCTTTTCCGGTAAATGCAGTTGTTTGGGGTAGCCAGCTCCGTACTGGTCGGCGCGATTTCCTCCCCGAGAAAGCAGTCCACGATTACGCTTTTCCCGGCCTTCTTGGTAGCCGCCACCGCAAATTTCAGATCCACATGGACCGACTCGTCAACTTTTTTGAAAATGGTCCGGCAGGATGCCAGCGTATCATCGATATCTTTCAGCCGGTCCGCTTTTGTGGGGTTGTCCTCCTCCGCCGCCACCCGGCTGCGCATTTCTTCCAGTCCGCAGATAGCCTTCTCACAGCCGGACAGCAGCTCGTCCACGTTTTCCATAAAGCGTTTTGTTTTGGCCGCGTCGCCCTCCTCCCTGCGGAGAAGAATATCGACAGTCTCCAAGGGATATTCGATGTAGATCAGCTGCTGTACGACGAAAGCCAGCTGTATCCGGTCGTTGGATTCGATCACGATACGGCAGCTGCTTTTGCCGTCCAGTTCCCCTATCAGTTCCTTCATGGAAAGAACTTTTACACCGGCTTTTTTTTCGCTGCTGGAATAGGACATTTCCAGGGGTCTGTCCGGCTGATCTCTGTCCCGGTACTCATAGCACACCTTGAATTGATACAGATACTCGTCGTCCAGACCGTTGCCCTTATTATTAAGCTTGTCAATATAGTTGTAGAGAGTCTGCTCGCCGGAATATATAAAGATGACTCCGATGTATTCGTCAATCGACTTTTTGACCGGGTCGATATCCTTTTCTATTGAGGT
>CAMWSZ010000469.1 GCA_947177005.1 uncultured Clostridia bacterium
TCCGAAAACACATCTGTATATATTTTTACGGCCTTCCCACCCCCCGCAAAACTTGTTTTTTTCTCTGCCTGCCCAACATTTTTGTTGCTGTTGCACAAAAAAGCACATAAAAATTCTGCTGTTGAAACAAAAATGCCTGAAAATATATAGAAATGTGACATGACCTTTCAAAAATTTACGAAATGCGAAATTACCGAATATTTTGCTCACAATACATCATTTACAGATGCAAACTCCGCATATTATAGTTATTACCAGAAAGCGGCCAATGTTTCTCGGGACATTAGACGCAAAAATTGAAAAGGAGTGGAGTTATGAGAAAATTTCCCCGTATGATAGCGGCGGTCCTGGCTCTTGTACTGCTGCTGTCAACTGCCGGCTGCGGCGGCTCCGCAGACGGAAAGACACATCTCACCTTCCAGATCTGGGACGTCGCCCAGCGCGATGGTATGGAGGCCATGTGTAAAGCCTACACCGCCCAGCATCCCGACGTGGTGATCGATGTACAGGTCACCAGCTGGGGCGAGTACTGGACCAAGCTGGAAGCGGCCGCGGAAAGCAACACCATGCCCGACATGTTCTGGATGCACACCGACCAGATCCTCTACTACGCAGACTTCGGCATCCTCGCCGACCTGACGGATCTCTATGCCAGTGAGGACCCCAACTATTACGAGAACCACTTCTCCGAGGTCTCCATTGGCAACGTCACCGCCACCGACGGCCGTATCTACGGCGTGCCCAAGGACAAGGACAACGTGGTCCTGGTCTACAACAAGGAGATGTTCGACGAGGCCGGCGTCGCCTACCCCGACGAAAACTGGACCTGGGACGATATGGAAGAGGCTTCTCAGAAAATCTATAACGCCACAGGCAAGTACGGCTACATGGCCTACAACGATGAGCAGCTCGGTTACTGGAACTTCGTGTACCAGAACGGCGGCTATATCCTGGACGAAAACAACGTCTATGCGGGATACACACAGCCCGCTACCGCTGAGGCCGTCAAATATTACGTGAATCTCCAGAAGAACGACTGGTGCCCCGATCAGAACTATTTCGCGGAGACCAGTCCCGGCACCTCCTTCTTCTCCGAGGTGGGCGCGATGTTCTTTGAGGGCAGCTGGAACCTGCTGTCTGAGCTGAACAACTTCCCCGATATGATCGGCAAATGGGATATCGCTCCCCTGCCGAAAGCCCCCAATCCCGTCTCCGGCGACGGACGCGGCACCATTTCCAACGGCCTGTGCTACGCCACCGCCGCCAAAGGCAAGAACCTTGAGGCAGTCAAAGACGTTCTCCGCTTCTTCGGCAGCGAGGAGGGACAGAGGATTCAGGGCGAATCCGGCGCGGCGATCCCCGCCTATCTGGGCCTGGAGGACAGCTGGTCCACCACGTTCCGCAACTATGACTACATGCTGGATGTGGATGTGTGCTATGACCAGTTCGACTACGTTGTCCAGTACATCAACAACGCCTCCCGCCGCAAGTGGAAATCCACGGTTGCCGACAAGATGGTCGGCATATACAAAGGCTCGGATATCGACGCAAGCCTGGCGGAAATGCAGGCGATTGCCGACAGCTACGTCACTTCTGAATGAGGATGAGAGGAGGTATTTTTCGTGAATAAGAAATTATCCCCCGCGGCCCGGCGGGAAGAAAACTGGGGCTGGCTTATGGTGGCTCCCACTATCATCGGCCTGCTGGTTTTGAACGTATGGCCCTTTATCCAGACGCTGTACGCCAGCTTCTGCGAACACCTGGGCTTCGGCCACTACCGGTTTATCGGCCTGAAAAACTATATCGATATGTTCGGGGACATTGAGTTCTGGAAAGCTACCTGGAATACCGTTTACTTCTGTATCCTGACCGTTCCCGTGGGCGTCGCGCTGGCGCTGCTGGTGGCGATGCTCCTGAACGCAAAGGTGAAATTCAAGGGCGGCTTCCGCACCATCTTTTTCCTGCCGCTGGTCTGCGCCCCCGCCGCCGTGGCAATGGTCTGGCGCTGGATCTTCAACGGCGAGTACGGCATCCTCAATCAGATCCTCAACGCGAAAATCCAGTGGATCACCGACCCCAAAACGGCTGTGCTGGCCGTGGCAATCGTGTCCGTGTGGAGCAGCATCGGCTATGACGCCGTGCTTCTGCTGGCCGGTTTGCAGAACATCCCCAAGACCCTCTATGAAGCCAACAGCATCGACGGCGCCGGAAAGGTCCGTCAGTTCTTCACCATTACCCTGCCTATGGTCTCTCCCACCCTGTTCTCCGTTCTGATTATGCGCCTGATGGCCTCCATGAAGATCTACGACCTGATCTACATGATGGCCGACGAGACCAACCCCGCGCTGACCGATATGCAGAGCCTGATGTATCTGTTCTACCGTTCGTCCTTCGTGGCGGGCGAACGCGGCTACGGCTCCGCCATTGTCATCTGGACCGTCTGCCTGATTCTTCTGGTCACTCTGGTGCAGTTCCAGGGACAGAAGAAGTGGGTCACCTACGATATTTGATAAGTAAGGAGGAATTGAAATGAATGATTCTTTGAAACGTTCCTATGCAATCACCAAGTTTCTGACGTATTTCTTCCTGATCCTAGGCGCGGTCATCATGATCTTCCCCTTTGTATGGATGATCCTCACCAGCTCCAAGACCGTCCCGGAAAGTATGCAGATTCCCCCGCAGATCCTGCCCAAACAGATCACCCTGGACAACTTCAAGGACGCTATCGCAAGCCTGCCCTTCAAAAACCTGTACATCAACACCATTTTAATGGTCTTCTTCCGTGTGATCTGCGCGGTTCTGTTCAGCTCCATGGCCGGCTATGCCTTCGCTAAGCTGAAATTCAGAGGCAAAAACCTGCTGTTCGGCATTGTTCTGATGCAGATGTCCCTGCCCAGCCAGATCTTTATTATCCCCCAGTATCAAATGGTCGCCAAGCTGGGCATGGCAAACACCATTTTCGCACTGGTCTTCCCCGGACTGGTCAGCGCGTTCGGCGTGTTCTTCCTCCGGCAGACCTATCTGGGCATCCCCGACGAGGTGGGCGAGGCCGCCTATCTGGACGGCTGCAACCAGTGGCAGACCTTCTATAAGGTCATGTTCCCCCTGAC
>CAMWSZ010000470.1 GCA_947177005.1 uncultured Clostridia bacterium
AGATACCTCCATGTTATGGGCTGCTCTCTTACTGGCAGTCCTACTATGGGTGAAGCCATCATGTGCGCTGTCCGAAAGGCTAAATCGATTGGCGTAGGCATTAGCTTTGATCCCAACATTCGCCCAGAATTGCTGAAGGGGCAGATCATGGCCGATTACAGTGAAATCCTGGATGTCTGTGATGTTCTGCTCACCGGTAAAAGTGAACTGCGTCTGCTGCTGGGTGAGGACTATGGAAAGGCTGTGCGCCGCCTTTTGGAGCAGAAGGAGCGGGTTTTGGTAATCAAGGACGGCTCCCGTGGTACGGAACTCTATACACGGACAGAGTCGTTCCGGATGGAAACCTATTCTGTCAACGAGGTCGATCCTACCGGCGCTGGAGACTGTTTCGATGCAACTTTCCTCTCCAGTTTGTGTCAGGGCCTTTCTATGGAGGACTGTGTCCGCCGCAGTAATGCCGCTGGAGCTAAGGCTGTGGAAATGCGAGGGCCAATGGAGGGCAACACCACCCGTGAGGAACTGGATTCCTTCATTTCCAACTCACCAGCACCCCAGGTACAGTACATTGACAACCCCTACAGAGTGTAAAGAACACGCAACAAAATTTTAATTGATTTGGAGGCTTGATACAAATGAAGCATCCTTTACAAGTTATGATGGACCGCCGCCGCAAGGGTGAGAAGTGCGGCATTCCGTCCTACTGCACCGCCAATGAGTTGGTGCTGGAAGAAGTCCTTCTCCGCGCCAAAGAGCTTGGTGAGCCTGTCCTGATCGAAGCCACAGCAAACCAAGTCAATCAGTTCGGCGGCTATACTGGCATGAAGCCTGCGGATTTCTACTGGAATGTTCTGGATATGGCTAAAAAAATCGGCCTGCCAGAAACACAGGTTATCCTGGGCGGCGACCACTTAGGCCCCCTGCTCTGGCAGAATGAGCCGGAAGCGGAAGCAATGGCGAAATCGGAGGAACTGGTTCGTCAATTTGTGGCTGCCGGTTTTACCAAAATCCATCTGGACACCAGCATGAAGGTTGCCGACGATCCGGAGGGAGTTCTGTCTACTGAAACCGTGGCGCGGCGCGGCGTTCAGCTGTACAAGGTCTGTATGGAGGCTTATGACGAGCTTCTGAAAACAAAGCCGGACGCTATGCGGCCTGTGTTTATCATCGGCTCGGAGGTGCCGATTCCCGGCGGCGCACAGGAGGCGGAGGACTCTCTGGCTGTGACAAAGCCGGAAGCCTTTGAGGATACCGTGCGCACTTACCGGCGTATGTTTGAGGAATCCGGAGCTGCGGATGGCTGGAAGGACGTGATTGCGGTCGTTGTACAGCCAGGCGTAGAGTTCGGTGACGATCAGGTCTTCCTCTATGACCGGGAAGCAGCGAAGCCGCTGTGTGCCAAGCTCAACGAATATCCAGAAGTCATTTTTGAGGGCCACTCCACGGACTACCAGAGTGCCAAGTGCCTGCGCGAAATGGTGGAGGATGGCATTGCTATTCTCAAGGTTGGTCCAGCTGTTACCTATGGACTGCGTGAAGCCCTGTTTGCACTGTCGATGATGGAGCGCGAACTGGTTCCCGCTGCGGAGCAGGCGTATTTTATCGAAACGTTGGAACAGTCAATGACAGAGAATCCCAGCAACTGGCAGAAGCACTATCATGGCGGCTTCAAGCAGTTAGAACTGGCCCGGAAGTACAGCTTCTCTGACCGTGCGCGGTATTATATGGGTGACGAGAAAATTGTGGCCGCTATTGATAAGCTGTTTGCAAATTTGACGAAGTACGAAATTCCTATGAATATGCTGCATCAATATATGCCCAGGCAATACGAGGCGGTCCGCAGCGGGGCACTTGCGCTGGAACCGAAAGGATTGGCTTTGAACGGCGTGGCACAGTTTATGGCGGATTATGAATATGCTGCCGGACAGACAGCAGAGACTGCCGTCGGACTGTAGGCATCCCTTGCGGAAAGAATTACTAAACTATCTCTAAGAAGGAGACGCTGATATGTCCCTGGTTACAACGAAAGACCTGCTGTTAGATGCACAAAAAGGCTGCTATGCGGTGGGTGCATTTAATGTGGAGAACATGGAGATGGTGCAGGCTGTTGTTTCTGCGGCTGAAGCGTTGAACGCTCCAGTCATTCTGCAAACAACACCATCTACGGTCAAGTATGCTGGACTGGACTATTTCTACGCGAACGCAAAAGCAGCGGCAGAAAAAGTACACATTCCAGTCGCTATGCACTTAGACCACGGAAACAGTTTCGATTTGGCTATGCAGGCATTTCGGGTTGGATATACCTCCATTATGATTGACGGTTCCCAAAAACCGTTTGAAGAAAATGTTTCCGTCACCAAAGCGGTTGTTGATGCCTGCCACCCTGCTGACGTTCCTGTGGAGGCAGAGTTGGGTAAGGTTGGCGGAAAAGAGGATGATCAGAACGGCGGCGATAATAATCCCTACACAGATCCGCAGGAAGCCAAAGCGTTCGTGGAAAGAACAAATGTAGACTTTCTGGCAGTGGCTATTGGCACAGCTCACGGCGTTTATAAGGGGGAGCCCCGTCTTGATCTGGATCGGCTAAGTGAGATTCGAGCTGTTGTATCGGTTCCGCTGGTCCTCCACGGGACATCCGGTGTTCCTGATGATACCGTCCGGGATTGTATTGGCCGGGGCATCTGCAAAGTGAACTATGCGACAGATTTACGGATTGCATTTTCAAAAGGGGTAAGTACATTTTTACAGGAACATCCCCAAACAATAGACCCTAAAAAGTATGGTGCTTTGGGCCGGGATGAAGTCCGGCAATATGTGATGCAGAAGATTCAGGTCTGTGGTTGTGCAGGAAAGGGATATCGTATGGCCTAATAAATTCGATTCCTCCTAAAAAAGGAGACAACAAGTAAGGCGGACTGTCATGCTTGTTGTCTCCTTTTGTCTCATTCATATGGAAAGGAGAACAGGACACTTGACCCAACCGGAACAGCCAGCCGTGCAGAGACGGCGCAGATGTTTCATAATCTTTCTGAAAAATAAGAAAATTCTTAGGTTTTTATAGTGTGTCTTGTGTATCGAGCCTGCGGGGTGCTAAGGGAATCAAGGATTTCC
>CAMWSZ010000471.1 GCA_947177005.1 uncultured Clostridia bacterium
GAAGATGCTTGAGTTGTCCTTTTATTTGCTAAAATATTTGAAATTCCGTAATCAATTCGGTCCAAATACTATACTAATGATCAGGTCCCTTGTGCAAGTAGGGATTCTAAAGGAAATGGCCGCCCCCCTAGCCCGGTCGCGGTCATTTCTATGACTTTACTGGACTAACCGCTTGTCGCAGCGTCCTTTTTGTTTTGATACACACCTGCCCCCGCTTTGTCAAGAGGTCAAAACGGGGTAAAATAGAAAAAGCGTTTCTTTACTCCCAGGCAGATATTTTGGATATGCTGTGGTTTGGTTTTGAAAGCGCGTTGAGGTTACCGGTATGAACGAATATTATCAAAGATTTATCGGCTCCAGGCAGGAGTCTCTGCGTCTGACCATTGCGCTGGAGCGCTTTATTCAGGCGGAGGGGGAGGAGCGGGAGGCGTACATCCGGTATCTGCACCGGCGTTTGCAGCCCGCCGCCACCGCACTGATTGCTGCCGGGGATACGGCCCGGCTTGCGGAGCTGGCAAAAATGGGCTGGTTCACCGAAAAACAGACAGACGGCATGATCGCACAGGCGCAAAAGGAGAAAAAAAACGCCGCACTGGTATGGCTGCTACGCTGGAAGGGGGAACAGTATGGTTTCCGGGACCGGGATTTCTCTCTCTGAGCTGGGCTGTCAAATCCTGCACATTTGTCTCGGCGAACTGCTGAGCCTCTTTCCGGAGCTGTATACGGCTTTCGGTGCCCTCTCCTGCACGCCGGACGAGACCATGCAGGGGATCGGTACAGACGGGGAGACTATCCGGTTTGCACCGGTTGATTTGCTGCGCCGCTACCGGGACAATCCGGCGGCTGTACGGCGGGGCTATCTCCACATGCTGCTCCACTGCCTGTATCTGCACCCGTTTGACGGCACGCCGCCCTCCCGTCTTTGGGATCTGGCGCTGGATATGACAGTGGAACGGATGATTGAACAGGAGGCGGTCCCGCGGCTGGCGCTGGGAGACAATTCGGTTCGGGACGCCTGTTTCCGGATGACCAAAAATTTACCGGCTGTGCGGGTTTATGATTTGCTGGTGCAGGAAGCGTTTCCCTTTTCTACGGAAGAGCTGGAGGAGGCGTTTTGTTTAGATAATCATGCACTTTGGCGTACACAGCCGGGTCCCCCAAACGCCATAAGGAAAAAATGGTCCGCACTCTCCGCAGGTATGGAACAGGGCGGACACAGTGCCGGAACCTCTGCGGGAAATCAATCCGAAACAATCCGCGTTTCGCCAAAAGGGCTCTGCGATTACCGGACGTTTCTGCGGCGCTTTACCATGCCCAGAGAGGAAGTCATACTGGACCCGGAGAGCTTTGATCTGGTTTTTTATAGCTACGGCATAGAGTATTACGGAAACCTGCCGCTCATAGAACCGCTGGAGTATCAAGAGGTCAACCGGCTGGCCGAGCTGGTCATCGCCATAGACACCTCCGGCTCCTGTTCCGCCAAAACGGTGCAGCAGTTTCTGGCGGAGACCTGGGAGATCATAAGCTGCCGGGAGAATTTTTTCCGGGAGATGAAGGTCTATCTTATCCAATGCGACTGCCGGGTCCAGCATGTAACGGTCATCCGGTCCCCAGAGGACTGGCGGCGCAGCTGCGGGGAGATTACCATACAGGGCCGGGTCGGGACGGATTTTACCCCCGTGTTCCGCTACGTGGAGGAGCTTCGGAAAAAGAAGGAACTGCGTGACCTGAGGGCGCTGCTCTACTTTTCCGACGGCGACGGCGTCTATCCCCGGCAGAGGACGGATTATGAAACGGCATTTGTTTTTCTCAGCGAAAACGATAAGATTGACTATGTTCCGTCCTGGGCTGCACGGCTGCTGGCAGCGGGTCAGAGGGGAGGAAGAGCGTGAACATTCAGGAAGCAAAACGGGAAATCGCCAATACCCTGCGGGCCTATCACCGCAAAGACAAGGCGGGACGCTATCTATATCCCGCCGTCCGGCAGCGGCCTATTCTGCTCATGGGCCCGCCGGGCATCGGCAAGACGGCCATTCTGGAACAGGTCGCCCATGAGGAGGGCGTGGGGCTGGTGTCCTACACCATGACCCACCATACCCGGCAGAGCGCGGTCGGCCTGCCGCGCATTGAGGCGCGGACCGGTCCGGACGGAGAGCCGGTCCACGTCACCGTGTATACGCTCAGCGAGATCATCGCCTCCGTTTACGACTGCATGGCGCGCACGGGAAAACAGGAGGGCATTCTGTTTATTGATGAGATCAACTGTGTATCCGAGACATTGGCCCCCACGATGCTGCAATTCCTGCAAAACAAGACCTTCGGCAGCCACAGAGTCCCCGCAGGCTGGATGATCGTAGCCGCCGGGAATCCAGCCGCATATAATCGTTCTGTCCGGGAATTTGACGTGGTGACGTTGGACCGGGTGCGGCAGATCGACGTTGGGCCGGATCTGGACGCCTGGATGCACTATGCCCGCCAGCGGCAGGTCCACGGGGCAGTGCTGTCCTATCTGAGCATCCGGGAGAACCAGTTTTACCGGGTAGAGCGCACACCAGGGGAGGTATCCTTTGTCACGGCCCGGGGCTGGGAGGATCTGTCCGAGCTGATGAAAAGCTATGAGGCTTTGGGAATTGCCGTCGGGGAGGAGCAGATCGGACAGTTTTTGCGGGATCAGGAGATTGCCCGGGGATTTGCCGGATACTACCGGCTGTATCAGAAATACGCCGGGGCGTATGACATTCCCGGGATTTTGAATGGGCAGGACAGTGCGCAGCAGGTCAAAATGGCGGCGGAAGCCTCCATGGAGGAACGCTTTGCGGTGGTGAATCTGGTCCTTGACTGTCTTGACGGACAGATGACGCTCTACGAGCGGGAGGACCGCAGGGCGGTCCGGCTTCACGAGGCGCTGAGTCAGTTCAGGCTTTTCATGAAGGATAAAACGGATACCGGCTGTCTGGAGGAGTTCTGTGCGGGACGCCGGACGGCGCTGCAAGTCAAGCTCCAGGCTGGACTGCTCACCGGGCAGGAACAGGAGCTGGAGGAATGGGTTCTGGTCCGGCTGGAGAACTACGGGATTTTTTGGAAGGGTGCGCATATCCGCGCTGC
>CAMWSZ010000472.1 GCA_947177005.1 uncultured Clostridia bacterium
CGTCAAAGCAGTCCGTCTTCTCAATCGCGGCCAGCACCTTGTCCGCCGCCTCCGGCGTGATCTGGCAGCCGTCCGCGCCATAGACCTTGTAGCCGTTATACTGGGCGGGGTTGTGGCTGGCGGTCACGCACACGCCCGCCCCGCAGCCCAGATACCGTACCGCCCAGCTCAGCGCCGGGGTAGGCTCCAAACGGGGATACAGGTGGGCGGTGATGCCGTTGGCGGCCAGAACGCGAGCGGTTTCCTGCGCAAAAAGCCGGCCCTTGATACGGCTGTCATGGGCAATGGCGACCGATTTGGGCAGGTCTGAGGCGTTGAGATAGTCAGCCAGTGCCTGTGTCGCCCGGCGGACCGTGTAAATGTTCATACGGTTGGTTCCCGCGCCGATGATGCCGCGCAGTCCCCCAGTACCGAAAGCCAGGTGACGGTAAAAACGGTCGGATACCGCTGCTTCGTCATCCTGTATCGCTTTTAGCTCCTGAATCAAATCAGAGTCCTCAGCCGCCCGATCCAGCCAGCGTTTTAATTCCTCACGATACATCATGGAATCGTCCTCCTCACAGATTATGATAAAATATCCTTCAAAAAATTTGCTGTCACTTCCGCCGCCGCCTGATGGCATAAAACGCCCGGATGTTGACGGGAACCCATCGTTTCCGCAGTGTTTTCCGGAAGCGGAAGATAATACGCGTCCTGCCCGCCGGTTTCCCTCCGGAACCGCTCCACCGCATTCTCCAGCTGAGGCCGAAGCCGTCCGCCGCACATCCCATAGGCCCATACCAGTTTTGCGTCCGGATTACACCGGCGCAGCTGTTTCAAAAATAATACTGCTGCGTCCTCAAACTGCCGCAGGCCCTCCGGTGTGCCGGTCTGCCGGAACTGCTCCCCGTTGGGACCGGTCCAGGCTGGGCTTGACAGGGCGTTCGCGTCGTTGGTGCCTAAGTTTATAATGACTGCGTCCGGTTTCCAGGCAGAAAAATCGTTTCGTTCCTGCGCAGCTTCGCCAACCGCCGCGCCGCACACGCGCTCATACAATTCCGGCAGATTATGGCGTGGGTCGTTGTCCCAGCCGGAACGCACGCCCCAGCCGCTCTGACTGATCGTGCGGAACGAAGCGTTCATTAGATCGGATGTCAAACGCGCCCAGGTACGGCTTGCGCTGAAAACAGCGGGCATCCAGGATTCCTCCGCCCGCGCTCCTGCGACGCCCTCGCCGCTGGTAAGACTGTCGCCAACAAACTCCAGACGCCAGTCCCGGCGGGGCAGGGGCAGAAACTCGCCGCCTTCCCAGCCGATCTCACATACCGCCAAACGGTGGCGGGGGTCATCTGCGACAGGCTGCGTTTCCTTGAACATCTGCACAGTCCGAGGCGTTCCGGGCAATGCGCCCCGGAACACGCAGACTTCACTGATTCCGCGGGATACCGGCATTCGGATGACCGGCGCACCGTCCAGTTCCACGGCGATCCACGGTTCGCACTGCTCGAAATCCGCTTCTAAGATCAGGTGCAGTTCCTGTCCGGTATAGGTCAGCTCCAGACCGGAAGCCGCCCAGAAAAGCGGCAGCACACCGGCGCGGCTTGCGGATTCCGGATGGAACCGTCCTGAAGGCCGCAAGTGCGGGATGTCAAAAACACTGGCTGTTTGCATAGTTGTGTCCTCCTTTGTCCGTGTGTTGGAATACTTGACGCAAGCATAACACAGACAGGCTAAAAAATCAAGCATTTAATTTATCAATTAGTTAATTTTTTAGCTTATTTACTTTCAGGCGGTGGAAACAGCCCATTGACGAACGGGAAAAAATGTCTTATAATCTTCCTGTTAAAAAGGTTTATCAAACAGTTATGGAGGGGATTCCGATGGGAAAACCTGTTAGAATGGCAGATATCGCCGAAAAACTGGATATCAGCGTGGTGTCTGTGTCAAAGGCTCTGGCAGGAAAATCCGGCGTCAGCGAGGAGATGCGTGCGAAAGTCATCGCACTGGCCCGGCAGATGGGTTATGAGGGCGGGAAGGTCAGACTGGATGCCGTTCATTCCGGCAATATCGGTGTGCTGGTAGCGGACCGCTTTTTTGAAGATAACGCATTTTATACCAATCTTTACCGCTCTTTGGTCATCCAGAGTGGTGAGGAGGGATTTTCGTGCATGATTGAGATTGTCTCGCAGGAGGCGGAACAGGAACCCCGGCTTCCGGCTCTGGCGGCGGGCCGCAAAGTGGACGGCCTGGTGGCAATGGGCAATCTGGCAGTGCCATACATGACGGAGCTGATCGAATTCGGACTGCCTGTCCTGCTGTTGGATTTCAACATTCCGGGCCGGGCGATGGACTGCATCGTCAGCGACAACGTGGACGGCGGCTACACGCTTACCCGCCATCTGTTGGACCAAGGTTATACGGAGATCGGTTACGTGGGATCGCTTCGCTCCACGTCCAGTATTATGGAGCGGTATCTGGGCTACCAGCGGGCACTGCGGGGGGCCGGTATCGTACCGCGGGAGGAGTGGCTGCTGGAGGACCGGGATAAGGACGGATGGTTCGTTCCCTTCCGGCTGCCGGAGAAGCTGCCGCAGGCGTTTGTCTGCAACTGCGACGAGGTGGCGTTTCATTTTATCGAAGCCCTGCGGCAGAGAGGCGTGCGCGTGCCGGAGGATGTGGCGATTTGCGGGTATGACGATTACCACCGCTTTGCCACTCTCGCAAATCCAAAGCTCACAACATATCGTGTGGATGTGGAGCATATGGCCGCCGCCGCTGTCAAACAGCTGGGCAAAAAGCTCCGGCAGGAACAGACAGATACACTCTCCTGTATTATTCCCGGACATCTGGTGGTACGGGAAAGCTCAGGCGCGTCAATCAAAGGAGACCCTGTCATTTAACAGCAAACTAAAAGTTAAAAAAGCTAACAGCAGGCTAAACCAAATGGTTGTGCCTGCTGTTTCTTTTTGGTTTTTTCTATCTTACAGCGGTTTCTACAAAAAATTAACCGGTGTTTTAGTTAGAACGCCTAAATTATAAATTAACTATTGACTTTATTTTGGAAATGTGTATACGAATTATAAAGTTTAGAATGAGTTTGAAGAGCTAAATGAGTAACTTAAAA
>CAMWSZ010000473.1 GCA_947177005.1 uncultured Clostridia bacterium
GTGTCCATAAGACTGGCTGGAATCTGGCCTGGACAGACAAACAGGCCACGATAATCACATTCATCCGGCAGAAAGGGGAGAATGGTTCTCTTTATGCGTTCTTGATTTTCGGTGGTTGCCATTCCGCAGGTGGCAAAGCATAAGACAGTCTTTCCTTCTAATTTTTCAAGAATATTTATGATGTTCAGAGGGAGCGTAGCCAACACGATTTCAAATCCGATTAGATAGACATCAGCATCACTGGAAATCTCGCAGTATGATAAGTCCATAACATCTGTGCTTTTCGACGGTAGAATCTTCATAATTTCCTTCGCAAGCACACCTGCATTCCCATAATCATTTGTATATGCTATTTGATATTTCACTGGACTTGCCTCCTCAATATTTCTGGTTGTATGTTGTCAAGAATAGTCTGCAACACGAGCTCTATTCCCGCCAAGCTATGTTCGGGTATCTCCCGGATCAGGCAGTGGTTCAGATTTTTCATGTAAGCTTTGACTTCTTCTTCAGCAGCGTAGGCTTTTTCCGTAAGTACAATGTATTTTTTACGGTTGTCCTGTTCGTCTATTTCCATTTTGACATACCCGTTTTTCCTGAGTTCTTTCAGTGTTCTGGAGATAGACGATCTGGTAAAACCAACTTTTTCAGAGAGGTCCGTGGAGCATACGGGAAGCGGAGCCATGGAAAATATCTCATTGAGAAGAAAGATTTGCGCAAAGGTCGTTCCATTTGCCGCCAGCTTCTCATTTTCGTACAGCCCCAGGCAAATATTGATTTGCCGTAGTAGTAAGAGGATGTTTCTGTCAGTCATTACGCCCGTCCTTTCTTTCACTATATTGTTGCACCTTCAATCATTCGGCAGAAAAGTTTTTGTAACGTTATTCCCCATTATACACATTTTTTCTTGATTGTTAATTCAAAATTTATTATACTATATAAAAAGAATTTATCAATTCATGGAGGGTGTCAACATGAACACGTTTCAGCTCACTTGCTTTTTGACCGTGGCGGAAACGCTTAGCTTTGCAAAAGCCGCCAAACAACTCAATATCACACAGCCGGCGGTCACACACCAAATTCGATCCTTAGAAGAAGAGTTGAACACACAGTTGTTCAAACGGACCACGAGGACCGAAGGACTTACCCCAGAGGGGCTTATTTTTCTGAATGATGCAAGGAATGTACTCAATATCATTTCCGCAGCCAAAAGACGCTTTGAAGAACCTATGGCTGTGGAGCGCCAGCTTTTCTCCATTGGATGCCACAGCCATATTGATATACATCTGCTTCCTGAAATTTTGAAACAGATGACAAGTTTCTATCCTACCCTATACCCTGTTTTCCAAGTCATCCCATTCCAGCATCTGTATCAGCTTTTGGATGAGGACGCTGTGGATGTGGTTATTGCTTTCTATGAAAAGGGACCCAAGAAGTCCATTGGTGTTTACAAAGAGCTTGCTACGGTCAATATTCTGGCCGCACTGCCTGCTGAGCATCCATATATTCAGAAGTCGGAACTGAGTGCAGAAGATTTTGAAAACGAAAAAGTGATTTTGACAGAACCGCATGGATGCCCTGACAGCTTAAATACCATGCAGCATGAACTGATAAACAGAAAACCTGTCTCAGACTTGATTCTGTGTCACTCTCCTGATGCCTGCACAACACTTGTGAAAGCAGGCTTTGGAATTGCTATTGTGCCCGATATGCCTAGTTTGAAAGACCCATCGCTGACCTATGTTCCAATCAAAGACATGAAACCACTATCTTATGGGGTATACTACAAGAGTGTGGCTGGGAAACCTCTGCTGAAACTTTTTCTCCAACTTTGTAAGGAACTCTTTCCTGCTAATGCCCTGTGATTCATTGTATCAGCGTTTAGTCAGAAACTCTATTCCTGCTATATTCGTTTTTACAACACTTATTGGGTACAAAAGAGAATGATTCTCATGCAGACAGATTCTTGGTATCAGTATCTCATCGGTACAAAGGGTGGTGGAGCAAAACCTTTGCTGCTCATGGCGCTTGTAATCAATATTTTCTTGACGTAAGTCATGAATTAATATGCTCCGAGGCCATGCTTGCGGAAATAGTGTTTGTCCTGGATGTGCTGGGGGGCGGACACCACGCCGGGGCGAATCTGACGGGTGAGGATGGCCATTTTGGCCACCTTCTCCAGCACCACCGCATGATCTACGTCCTTCCCCCAGGTGAAGGGGCCGTGGCTGGCGCAAATCACACCGGGTACGGCGGTGGACTTGATGCCCCGCTCACGAAAGGTGTCCACAACCACTACCACGCCGCCATAAAAAGTGGACAAATCCGGCGAAATGTGCAGAAATACACATTTTGCCGGATTTGTTTATTGTTTTTGCGGCTGACAATCGTTATCAATTTGAGGGGGAGAATCAGTCTGAATATTGTTCAACTCGAATGCTTTTTGGCGGTAGCAGACTATCTAAACTTCGCAAAGGCAGCCAAACAAATGAATATTTCTCAGCCCGCAGTGACTCCCCAGATCCAATCATTAGAGAATGAACTGGGTGTCAAATAAATCCCAGTATCCAGATTTTTGCCCATGTGATGGAAGGAACGATTGACATCGCACTTGGTTTGAAAAATACTGGAACAAAAAAGGACACTATGATCTATCGGGAACTGAAAAAAATCCCTCTCATGTGTGCCTTTAGGTGCGACCATCCCCTTGCTTCAAAAGACATAGTTACTGTAAATGAGATAAAGCAGCATAATCTGATTCTTTACCTTCCTGGCTCCGCCGCGCCGGAAATCAAACAGGTACAGGATAGTTTGTCAGCGTTGAAAAGTCCCTCGGAGCTATATTTCTGCGAATCCGCAGAAACCGCCCTGATTTTAGTCCGGTTTAGGCATTACAATTCTGCCAGATATTATTGAGGAACACTCTGAGATTAAAAATGTCCTCTGGCAGATGCCAAATCGATTTCTTTGGGATACTATTATAAAACGCTCAAAGATAATGCACCGCTCAGAGATTTTGTCCGGCTGCTCAAACAACAGGAGCCCCCCACAGAACTGTAGGGGGTTCCTATCTCCGCTAAGAGTGCTCCATCAGTCCCATAT
>CAMWSZ010000474.1 GCA_947177005.1 uncultured Clostridia bacterium
TCTGGTCTCAGGAGTACAACGGTTTCGACGAAATCCCCCTGCCCGCTGAGACCATTACCACCCACAACCCCGCTCTGCGGCTGGACTGGGAGCGCTTCCGCAGCCAAAGCATCGTCAATTTCATGGACTTCCAGGCCAAGCTCATTAAGGAAGTGGACCCGGATGCTGTGGTCATGCACGATTTCCCCGGCGGCGGTCTGGATAAGCATGTCAGCTACGCCGATGTGGCCAGGAGCCTTGATGTAGTGGCCTACAACAACTACCCCGTCTGGGGCGGCCAGAAGGAGCCTATCCCGCCTCACGAGATCGCCTTCGGACTGGACTACATCCGTGGCCTGAAGCAGGAGAACTTCTGGATCACAGAGGCCATTATGGGTGCGCAGGGTCACGATATCACCGGATTCCTCCCCCGGCCCAATCAGGCTAAGATGTGGTCCTATCAGGGCATGGCCCACGGCTGCCAATCCATGATGTACTTCCGCTACCGCGGAGCCACCAAGGGGGCCGAGCAGTTCTGTTACGGCGTGCTGGACGCGGACAACGTCAAGGGCCGGAAATTCCGGGAGGTCCAGAGCTTTTTCAGCGACATCAGCCAGTACGCACAGGCAATGGAAGCCCCTATCCACAGCGACGTGGCTATCGTCTATGACTACGACTCCCTAGCCTCCTTCCGCATTCAGCGGCAGAGCATTTTGCTGGACTGCCAGAACGAGATGAAGAAGCTGTACAAGGCGTTCCACGATGTGAATGTGTCCGTGGACGTGATCCCCGCCGGTGCCGGCCTGTCCGGCTATAAAGTGGTGCTCCTGCCTCAGATGATTATCACAAAGCCTGAGTTCCGGACCCAAGCGGAAGAGTTCGTCAGGAACGGCGGCACCCTGGTCCTCACCTACCGAAACGCCATTAAGGATGCCGATAATAACATCCCCTTCGGTGAAGTGATCCCCGTTGGCTACACAGACCTGGCCGGAGTATCCATTGTGGAGACCGAGAGTCTTCAGGAGCTGAACGCCTTCCCGCTGGTGGGTCAGGGTGCCTTCGCAGGCAGTCAGGGACATGGCGGCATTTTCCGGGATATGCTGGCCGTCCGGGATGCCGAGGTCCTCTACCGCTACGGCGACTCCTTCTATCAGGAGTATGCCGCTGTTACCCGGAAGAAGCTGGGCAGCGGTACGGTTTACTACCTGGGCTGCGGAATGGATGACGCCACCACTGCCGGACTGATGTCTGCGATTATTGCGGACAACGGAATCGAGACTGCCGCCTCTGACAGCGGCGTCGAGGTGGTGCGCAGGGGCGGTTCGGAGCAGTCCGTTTGGATGTATATCAACCACAATGACCATGAGGCAAAGGCCGGCAATGTCGTGCTGAAGCCCTTCGAGTGCAAGATCCAGCTGGCGAATGTCAAGAGTGAGTAAACGGCCTGCCTGACTTTTTCAGCAAGCAGGGGGAGAGGATTACTCCCCTCCCCCCTGCTCTTGTTTTCGCTGTTCTGCGAGAATCTTGTACCCGTTCTCAATAAACATTCGGATCATCCGGATCGAGGTTTTCGACAGTTGATCAGGCGATTTCAGGTACGTGCTCACATCCTCACACAGGGAACCGTCTGCCATTGTATGGGTAACGGTTATGCTTTCTTTCATCGCAGTCACCTCCCTATATCTTATGAATTGCACAGGATGTCCGATTCCAGCGCGACGCAAAACAATAGGCTGGGCTTGCCATTTTGTCCGTGCTGTGTTATGCTCTAAGCAGAACATCATAGCAAAGATTGCATGGCTGCTAAAGCGGCAGGATACGGCAAGTGCGGAATTTTCTACAGATAAAGAAACCGTCCCCAATGCGTCAACACCAGGGACGGAAAACGAGGGAAGTATGCTTCTAGCGCCTGCTTCCCTCTTTTCATAATAAGCAATGGGGGAAAAGTAATTGGAAAAAGCAAAACTGCGGGTATACGGCTATGTGCGGGTATCGACGGAGAACCAGTTGGAGAACTACTCCATTGAGGAGCAGACCGAACGGATCAAAGCCTACTGTGCGGCAAAGGATTGGGTGCTGCTGCACACCTACATAGACGGCGGCTACTCTGGCGGGAATACAAACCGTCCCGCTTTGCAGCAGATGCTGGAGGCGGTGAAGGACCGATTAGCTGATGCGGTGGTAGTCTACAAGCTGGACCGGCTCTCCCGTTCCCAAAAGGATACGCTGACGCTGATTGAGGATTCGCTGCTGTCCAATGGCACGGACTTCATCTCCATTAACGAAAATTTCGACACCTCCACGCCCTTCGGCAGAGCGATGATCGGGATTCTGTCGGTATTCGCGCAGTTGGAGAAGGACCAGATTACAGAGCGTTTCACAATGGGCCGGATCGGACGGAGCAAGGCGGGGTATTTCCACGGCGGCGCGAACCCGCCCACAGGTTACGATTACAAAGATGGCCTGCTGGTGGTGAACGAATACGAAGCAATGCAGGTGCGGGAGCTGTTTGAAGGGTTTGCAGCAGGCAGATCCGTCAACGCGATTGCGAATGATCTGAACAGGAGATACACCACGGCGTGGAATCCTGCAAAGGCCGTCAGCGTCCTGCGCAACAGCGTGTATATCGGGAAAGTGCATTTCAGGAAAACAGAGTATCCGGGAGTCCACAAGCCTTTGATTGATGAAGAGCTGTTCCGGGAGGCGAACCGCCTTTTGAGCAGTCAGGAGCGGGAGGACCGGAAAAATGCGGCGCAGAAAACGCCGTACCGCGCCGGATATCTGCTGTCCGGTCTTGTCGTCTGCGGCCGCTGCGGCGCACGCTATTCGGCCGCGCACGGGTATTATGTCTGCTACTCCAGATCGAAAACCAACAGAAAATATATTGCAGATCCAAACTGTATGAATGACAAATGGAAAATTCCGGAACTGGACGAGGTTGTCTGCCGGTATGTTCAGAAAATGGTTTCACAGACGGATATCCTTGATTTTATCGCATCCGTTTCAGAGGAAAAGCGCCGGAATATTAATGATGAGTCAATCAGAAACCGGGTCCATGAAGTAGACGGGCAGATCATAAAGCTGCTGGACTTGTACCAGATCGGGAGTATCCCAATGG
>CAMWSZ010000475.1 GCA_947177005.1 uncultured Clostridia bacterium
GCGGAGGGCGTCGATCTGGGAGAAGTCGTTTTTGTCAAGGGCCTTATAAATGGTCTTGGCGGTCTCCTTCGATGCCTTCAGCAAGCTGAGCCGTGCGGGGACATTGTCCAGCTTGCACTGACGAAAGACGCGGATAATATCGTTGCCGTTTTTGGACGCGCCCTTTGCCGCGGCGGCGTTGTACCGCTCCGCAATGACGCGGGGCTGGGCGTCTGGCTCCTCGCAGCAGAGGGACAGAACAAGGTTTTCCTCTATAAAACCCTTCCGCTGTTTGGCTGCGGTATCAATGATAATCTGCTCGATTTCGTGCATCAGCTTTTTCTGATCCATAGGGTCATCCTCCTTGTCGCGCTGTCAGATATGGTTGGCCAATGGCCGGATAAATAAAGGTGCTTGCGGGGAATTCTTCCTCCAGGGCGGTGTTGCCGTTGCCATAGGTATCGTCCGGGGAGTGGACGAGGATGATCTGGGCGGGCCGGGTGCGCCGGATCAGGTCCGAACATTCCTCGTAATCCGCGTGCAGGGAGAAGCGGGTGTCAAAGACGTGCCGGAAATAGCTGCCCCAGCGTTTCGCGCCCACATAGATGCCCGGCGGCACGGATTCCCGGGAGAGATTGGGGAAGCGGCGGCAGTGCTCGCTGAGGACGGATACCCCGGCCTCCTGCATCCGTTTATTGAGCTGCCAGATATTGTCGTCGATAAAAATCGGCATGGAGTTCATCTGCCGGGCCTGCATTTTCTCTACGAGGAAGCTGACAATCTCAATCCCCTTTGTCAGCTCGCGGGTGACGATGAGGCAGGGCTCATTTTCCTGCACGGCGCCGTTTACCCGTCCGGCCAGAACGTTCAGGGCGTCGGAAATAATGTAGCCGGGATGCTTGGCGTGGAGGCCGCACAGGAGGAGCGTGTCGGGACAGAGATTGCCGGGGAGCAGATAGCCGCCGGTGAGCCGGCTGGAGGCCCTGCGGAAATCGCCGGTGTAGAGCAGGGACCCCTCATCGGACTCCACATAGATCATGGCCGCCCCCGGCACATGCCCGGCCTCATAGAAGGTAAATTTTACGGAGCCGATTTGAACAGGCTGAAAATAGTCCTGGGTCTGGATTCGGGTCAGGGCGCTGGCGGTGTCGAACTCCGCGCCGATTTTCTGTTCCAGAGAGCGGTCGGCATAGGCGAAGGAGTTGTCGAGCATCAGGTAGCGCGCCAGTTTCTTGGTCATCTGGGTGGCATAGACGGGGGTATCCGGGCATTTGCGGGTGATCTCGGGGAGATAGCCGATGTGGTCGTAATGGCCGTGGGAAATAAAGATCGCGTCCAGCTGCGCCAGAGAAAACAGGCCCGCGGCGGAGGAGAGATAGGTAAGATCAGGCCCGTGGGTTTTCTGTCCGATGATCCCCTTTCCGCAGTCCAGAAGAAAATTCCGGCCGCCGGCCTGCAAAAAGTAGCAGCTTGCGCCTACGCTGTTGGCAGCGCCCAGCGCGATGAATTTCATGGTTTTGACGTCACCTCCCGGTGGATGTACTGACAGTAAGCAAAGCGTGGCGGAGGGGAACTGCCGGAGCGCCGGTGTTTCCCCCAAGAAAACAAATTTTCAAGTTATGATTATAGCAAATGATTTTCAAACCGTCAACCGCAGTAAAAAATAAGATCAGCATTTAAAAGGGTTAACATTCTGTAAATAAACTGCGGTTAAACTATGAACGGCCATGGATTGTGCCTGTCCGCTTTAATTGCCGTGGGAAAAGAAACCCTGACAGCTTGACAAATACAGGCTGTCAGGGTATAATAGGGGCAGTTCAGGGCGCTGAGCCGGAAGACGGTTAGCCCCCTTTACGGTCTAGCTGATTTCTGCTGACCGCTCGGGCTGCATCCGGGCGGTCAGCACGCTGTTGGCGCAAAGATTATGAACAGCGCTGCGACTACGACGTAAATGATAACCTTTATCGCAGTCTGCACGAACTTCTCTTTGTCCATAAGCACTCACCCCCTTTCTCTCTAAGGGTGAGCTAACCGCCATTCCGTCCCCAACGCCCTCAGGTCCTGTCCCTCGGACAGCGCCTGGCCTCACGGCTTGGGATTGGAGGCGGTTTTATTTTACTATATGAACCAGTTTTTGTCAAATCCTCCCTTTTTGTAGGGAGGATTTTCTTTTTTCACCGCAGGGCGGAAAAATAAATTCGCTGTTCGGTCTCCTTTGGTCCAGACATGCGGCAGTCGCCGTAGGTGCGGATGCGCTTGAAACCGGCCTCCAGCAGCCACCCCCGCAGCTCCTCCACCTCATAGGCCCGCTGCCGGTGCTCCTCTCCGGCGCGGTTCCAGAGACCGCCCGCGCAGTGGGTAAAAATGTCCATCCAATAGGTGCAGATATGGGACCGCTTTTCAAAAGAGGCCCGCCAGACACACATAATATCTTTCGTTTCATCCAGAAAAACCTGTCCGTCCAGCCCGCTCAGATAACCGGGGGTGACGATGTCAAAAATCAGCACGCCCCCGGGTGCGATGAACAGATGCAGCCGCTGGAAGGTCTTTAACACATCCTTGGGACTGGTGAGATAGTTCAGACTGTCCAGACAGCAGACCGCCGCGTCTACGGTGCCGTACAGGTCCAGGGCGGGCATGGACTGACAGATCAATACAGGCGGCACGCCGCTGATACCGGCGGTGTTTTCCCGGGCGGCGGCCAGCATATCCGGACTCTGGTCCACCCCGATCAGCTCATAGCCCCGCTCCGTCAGCACCGATGTCATATGCCCCGTGCCGCAGGCCAGGTCCAGAACCGTATGCACCGGGATGCGGCTCTTTTGAAACAGCTTTTCCAGATAGTCGGCGCGGCGCTCATACCCGACGTCGCCGGTCAGCGTATCATAGACCCCCGCCAGGGCTTCATATGCGCTCATTCGTCCTCCTCCTGCCGCCGGAAAAATGCCTGATACCCGCCGTGGCCAAAGGCCAGGGACCGGTTCACCCGGCTGATTGTGGCGCTGGACGCCCCGGTGCGCTCCAGAATGTCGTTATAGATCATCCCCTGCCGCAGCAGCATGGCCACCTCAAAACGCTGCTCCATGGCCCGCAGCTCCGTCACGGTACACAGGTC
>CAMWSZ010000476.1 GCA_947177005.1 uncultured Clostridia bacterium
GACCTGTCGCCGGGAAGGGAACTGGCGGAGATTTATCAGTCCGCCGGATTTCCGGAGGTGCAGGTCAGCGCCGCGACGGGTGAGGGACTGGACCGGCTGACGGAACTGATAGCCGGAAAGCTGTCCGCGTTTACCGGCAACTCCGGCGTTGGAAAATCCAGCCTGCTGAATGCCATTGAACCGGGGTTTACGTTAAAGGTGGCTGAGGTCAGTGAAAAGCTGGGCCGGGGCCGCCATACCACCCGCCATGTGGAGTTGTACCGTCTCACCTGCGGCGCGGAGGTGATCGATACCCCGGGTTTCAGTTCCTTTGATGCGGAGGACCTGGACCTTGCACTGAAAGAGCATCTGCCGGAAACATTCCGGGAATTTCAACCTTATCTGGGACGGTGCCGCTTTATCAATTGCAGTCATACGAAGGAAAAGGGCTGTGCCGTGCTGGCGGCAGTAAAAGCGGGGGAGATCCCGCAGTCACGCCATAAAAATTACATCCGGCTGTATAATGAATTAAAAAACGTAAAATCCTGGGAAAAATAGCTGCTTCTGCCGTACTGCGGCAGGGCGGCTATACTTTTTATTCCCATGCCCTCCAGTAACGAAACCCTGCGGCGTGTATATAATGAAGTAGTCAACAGGAGCAAGGAGGCGAACAAATTATGGGCTGCCGTTGGTTGGGGATATTTGCGCTTGCACTGGGAATCGGGATTCTGATCGCGGCGATTTTTCCTGCGGGTTTCCTTCTGTTCCTTGTGGCGTTTGTGCTGATCGGCTGCGGGTACGGCTGTATGCGCAAATAGAAAGGAGGTTCCGCTATGAAGATCGTTGTTGTTAAGTCCCCCAAATTTCTCAGTGGTATTCTGCGAAAACTTTTCGGAATGAAGGAATGAATCCGCCGCGCCTCTCATAGATTGAAAGCAGGATAGCCGCTAAGGGAGGAGCTAAGGATGGAATTAAATTTTAAGAAGGCCGGTCACGATTACTATGAACCGCTTCATTTTGCGCCCTTTACCTGCGAGACCATGCGGGAAACCATTGTGCCGGACAGCTGCGGGGATATCGCAAGGATTGTGGATACAACGGGACTGGTCTGTCTGACCAACTGTGAGCTGACCGGGGACGGACGCTTCTGCGCCAGCGGTTCGGTGGAGGCGTCTGTGCTGTACATACCGGAAAAGGAGGACGGTCCCCGCGCACTTCATTTTCAGATACCGTTCCAGTGCTACGGCGAGGGACAGGGGCCCGCCGACTGCGAATTTCTGGACATTCGGGGCGACCTGCACAGTATTGATACCAGAGTCCTGAATCCCAGGAAGGTTCTCACGCGGGCCAGTCTGATTTTATATCCCAGCGGGTGCCGTCATGCGTCCCTGTCCGTGTGTACGGAGATGTCGGATGAGTCGGAGGGTACGATCCAGCTTTTGCAGGAGAAAAAAGAAACCCGTGTTGTGGCGGGGGTACGGGAGAAGGAGTTTACCTTCAGCGAAGAGCTGCCTTTGTCTCCGGGACGCGGCGGCGCGGAGGAGATTTTATCTGCGCGGTTTGATGTCCGCGGCACTGACAGCAAGCTGATTGGCAACAAGCTTGTTGTAAAGGGGTTGATCTCTGCCTCTGTTCTCTATCGGGAGGGAGGCGGACGGCTGGCTCTGTTACAGCAGGATCTTCCGTTTTCTCAGATCATTGACGGTGCCGGATTTGACGAGGAATGTGAAAGTGAGGCCGCGTACCGTCTGTTAAGCGCCGAGTGTCAAATTGGCGGAGAGAGCGGCTCGGATGACGCCTATATGCTGACAGTCACGCTGCTGCTGCGGGCGCGGGTGACGGTATGGCGGGGGGAAGAGGTGGCGTTTATCGCGGACCTCTACAGCACGGCGGCGCCGGTGTCCTGCCAGATGATGGAAATGGAGCTGACCGAGGACGCACAGAAAAGTACAAGGCGTCAGAACGTCAGGGAGCTGCTGGAGACGGGCGTGCCGGTAAAATCGGTGCTTGATACGGAAATCGGCTGCGGAGATGTACAGATCAACGGCGGTGAAATGAAAATTGCTGTCTGGGCCAGATGCCTGTATCTGGATGAAAACGATGTGTTGGGCAGTGCGCGGCGGGAGTTTATGGTATCCGGCGAACTGCCGGAAGGCAGCCCGGCAGCGGAAGGCGAGGCCGCCTGTCACGGCGATATCATCACCAATATTACGCCGGAAGGGATCGAACTGCGTTTCCCATTGGAGTGTACAGTATCTGCCTCCAACCGGCGGCGTTATATCTGCGTCAGCGGGGGGGAGACAACAGAGGAGGAGCAGGACCGGGAGGTCATGCCGTCGCTGATTCTGCGGAAGCTGGGAAAAGAAGAGACGCTTTGGTCTGTTGCCAAGCAGTACCGTACAACCTGCAAGGGCATTTTAGAGGTAAACGATCTGACGGAGGAAAGTCAGGTCCCGTATGACCGTCTGCTGCTGATTCCGCGGACGCGCTGACCGCAAAAAAATCGCTCCCTCGAAAAGGAGGGGGCGATTTCTCTTAATTTTTGGTAAAATGGTTCAGGAACTGTCTGGTCCGCTCCTCCCTTGGACGTTCAAGGACCTGCTCCGGCGTTCCCTTCTCCACAATGAAGCCAGCGTCCATAAAAATGATCTGGTCCGCTACATCATGGGCAAAATCCATTTCATGGGTCACAATAATCATTGTGGTTTCACGTTCCGCCAGGGAACGAATCACTTTCAGGACTTCGCCGGTCAGTTCCGGGTCAAGTGCGGAGGTTGGTTCGTCAAAGCACAGGATATCCGGTTCCAACGCCAGAGCGCGCGCAATGGCAACACGCTGCTGCTGTCCGCCGGAGAGCTGGTGTGGATAGTTTTCCATACGCGCCTGCAAGCCGACCTGCGTCAGAAGATCCACCGCATTTTTCCGGATTTGGTCCAGAATCTCTTTTTTATTGGCCTTGTAATCCGGACGCTCCTTTGCCAGCAGAGAACCGGCCAGCATAACATTTTCCAGCGCGGTATATTGGGGGAAGAGATTGAAATTCTGAAAGACCAGGCCAAAATGGAGACGCTTGCGCCGGATCTGCTCCTCGCTCTGGGTAGCGG
>CAMWSZ010000477.1 GCA_947177005.1 uncultured Clostridia bacterium
AGATATAATAGGAAAAAAAGAGGCAGGAGGAAGGAAGAAATGGCAGAGATGAAAGAGAAGTGTCCGTATTGCGGAAGTGAAGAAGTGTCGTTATACGGGAAAAACCGCACAGGAAGACAACGATATCTGTGTCGAAACAAAGCGTGCAGACATAAAACATTACTTGGCTGCGTTCAACAGCATATCTGCATTCCATTTCACTGATCCGTCAAATATTTCGCTTTATACAGGACTTTTCCTGCTGATGGCTGCCCCCGTTCTCAATTATGTACTGATTTACAGGAAAAAGGATGGGCTGCTGCCTGAACTGGAACTCCTCGGCGGGGTATTCTTCCCTGCATTGGTATTTAGAAGAATGGCAATCGGATTCGGCGGATGCGATATGCTTTGGGTGGCTGTCCTTGCATCACTTTCACTGGGACACAGGTATTTTGTGTTCAACAAGCAGCGTTTTGGCACAAAAAACGAAAAAAACCTGGCAGGAATTCTTCTGACAGCGGCAGATGCCTAGATATGCCTGTGCTGCTATACCGGAGAAGTATTTATGCCTTCGGAGGCTGATAAAATCATCATTACGGTGCTTCTTGCTCTGTATTCCGCTATATTTACCTGCAAAGCGATCAAATCTCAATCTGCCGCCTGTATGATCCTTTCTGCTGTATTCTCTAACTTAAACCTGTTTTTCATCACCAATTTGTGGAATACCGGAAACGCAAACACCCTTGTAAGCTGTTTCGGACTGCTTCTCTCCGCCGTCCTGATCGGGATTGGATTCCGGGCAAAACAAAAAACAATACGAGTCGCAGGCTTGTTCACAATGATAGCATATGTATTTAAGATCGCATTGTTTGACGTTGCGCAGACTGGCGATATGAGCAGACGAATTTTTGTGCTGCTGCTTGGCGGCGTTGTCTGCTTTGGGGTAAGTTTTGCTTACAATAAGCTTGACAAATTATATGGGAATGTCGAAAATACTGATATTAAGGACGAAAAAATCACATAACAATCACTGTCGTGATTTTATAAAGAACGGAGATGCTGTATGTCTAAAAAGAAATCTGTCCGTCCACACGGTCATTATTGTAAAATATGCGGTGAATATAAAGCAAATGAGAAGTTTTCCGGCAAAGGCCACGCTGTACATATTTGCAAAGCCTGTTCCAAACTCAATAATGTTCTCTACTGCAATTCTACGGCCATCTTGCATCAAAATGATATGCTCAATGTCATCAACTTTCTTTACGGGTCCAACAGCATACACGCCTCCTGCCTTTTTTCTGTCTGGCTGGTAGTAGGTATATACTTGGGGCTGCCTCTCTACGATGATTTCATCGTTTTGAGGCAGCCCCTTTGCTATACACTATTGAATCATAAAATTTTCTATCTGCTTATTTTCTATAACATATCGTTAGGGTTCCCCAAATTTAGTGCCCGAGCAAGCGCTAAAAAAGTTTTTTGCTGTTTCTCCGAAATATCCATGCTCTCCGGTTTCCAATAGAGGTGTGCGCCGGGTTCGGATGGATAAACAACAATTCCGTTTTCGTCGCAGATGTCCCCAAAACTGTCTATATGTAAGTTGCGCCCTCTTTCGGGTAACTGCCGGGAGCGACCGGGCGTTGGGTGCTGTAATGCCTCATTTGCTGTCCCGCCCCTTCTTTGATCTGTATAGCGGGTGTTCGTTAACAAAAGCTAAGATTTCCTCTTTGCTCTTGAAAAACTCCACGATATGGGTTTCCCCCTTGACGATTTGCTTGTATGCACCGTAGCGGTATCCGTCAGTATACGCTTGGCAATCTTCCGGCAGGATGCTGATTCCGTACCTAGTCCCGGCTTTGAGTTCCTTGTACCGGCCCACCACCGCCGCTTCAAATGCGGCGTTTCCATTGTCCGGCCCATAGTATTTTTCCCTGCACACGTCAACGTATGGGCAGTCAACCTCCGCCGCGGGCGTGTGCCAGCAGCCGGGGTGCGCCTTGCACACTTCGTTTATCTCCGGCTGGATGTCCCTGTACGTCAGCCCCTCCAGTTCACTCAGGGGCGGCAGGGAGGCTTTAATGCGTTGCCACGCCATGGCGGTGGGGAGATGGTCGAGGTCTACCATCCTGTTGTCCGGGGGAGGAATCACGCCGTCCAGTGTGTCAATGGCTTCCAGGAGCGTCATGCCACCCTGCACCGTCCTGCGGGACTGCACCATAGCTTCGATGGCTTCCCGCATCCCACATTCCTGGCAGATGTTCGTCTCGCTGTCTTTGCGGGATACCGCCAGGTGTTCCGTGTAAATCTTCCCGCACACAGGGCATCTCTGTTCTTTCTGGCTGCTCATGCTTTGTCCCTCCCTTTCTCGTTCTCCACTGTGGCCCGGATATCCTCCGGGCGGCATCCGTTCTCTGCCGCCAGCAGTTCTTTGGTTGCTTGCATCTCCCCGGCAAACGTCCCCCGGAGGGTGTACCCTCCGAGGAACTTGCCGTCCGCAGCGTAAAAATTCACCCATTGGGCTTCGGTTGTCGCAATTAGATTCTGGATGTCCAAATTGCTCCTTCTCATTTCATTTTGCCTCCTTTGAAGTTCAATCTTATCACAGGCTTTGTTAATATATGCAAACATAATAAAATATATTAGTTTTTAAAGTTGTGATCTATCAGATCTTGACAGTCTGCATATATCTTTCCAACAGTCCTAAGTTCGCTGAGAAATTTATGGATATGTAAAAATAGCTCTTAGACGGTATTTGCAAAATATAATGTCACAAAAAGGATAAAATACAGGAGGAAAACCAAATGAAAAAGACAATAAACAAAGTCCAGCAGAAGCTGGGCTATACCGTTTGCCGTTCCAACATTTCTGCGTGCAAATCTGAAATTTTTTCTTGCTTTTTTCTGATTGCATGATAGAAAATCATCGATAGTATGCTTTGACGTTTACATTACTGACAGAAACAGGCAAAGAGAGGCGGTCTATTCTTCAATGACCGCCTCTCTTGTCTATAATTTACGGTATGGAATTTTTATACAGGGACCGGTTCTTAGAGCCTGTTTAGAATCTTTTGAGGAGTAAACGAATAAAAGCCAGAGAAA
>CAMWSZ010000478.1 GCA_947177005.1 uncultured Clostridia bacterium
TCATCAATATATCTTGACTGCAGCACGCCATTCCCCGACTTATAATGTCAGACGGTCAGCTCCTCATTGGCCCGTGTAACAGCAACATAGAATAACCTGCGTTCCTCCTCCGGATTTTCGATGACGCCTTTTCTTTCAAAGGGGGTGATCCGTTCGTTCGCCGATATAATGATGACGTTATCCCATTCAAGACCCTTGGCGCTGTGAAATGTGCTGAGATATACGCCGTTCTTTTCCTTGTCTTCCTTGGCCCGGCGCAGCTTGTTTTGATATTCTTCAGCAAAGCAATCCCAATCCAGCATAGTTTTAAATTTTTGCTTTTGTACTTCCAGCATCAGTGCGTCAAACTCGGCAGAAAATGTTCCGGAATCGACCTGCAAGAAATTCTCCAGGGCAACGATTGATTCCCGATACCCCATTTCCTCAAGAAGGTATTGCATAAACCCGGCGGGGGATTTATCCTTCAGGTTATTCAAGTCCCGAAAAAGCCGGTTGATCGTAGTATGGATTTTATCGATTCGTTCCGTATCAGTCACATTTTGCGTGCATCTTTTTATAATCGCCGCCTTGTCCAGCTCACAGTTTTCAACACACTTGCTTGATATGTACCGGCTGGGTCTGTTAATAATTCTGCGCAAATCGGTACGTCCGGACAAACCGTTTGCCAGCCGGTAGTAGGCTTTTATATCCTGATACACCATGCCCTTGTGAATATCGTCAGGAGGGTCCTTTGTGTAGAAAGGGATCTCCTCACTGGCAAGGCGGCTGCACAATATGGCGGCTTCGCTCTTGATGCGGTATAAAATGGCTATGCTACGCAATGGCACATTTCGTTTTTTATATTGCTCAATGCATTTCACCACTTCGTCTGCCTGTTGTATGACATCTACAGCCTCGACGTTCGTGATTTTACCAGCTCCCTGCCGGGAGGACAAAAACTTTTTCTGGAATCGCTCTTTATTGTGGCGTATCAAATTTGCCGCATACCGTATGATTTGCGGCTCGCTTCTATAATTTGTTTCAAGAAAGATTTCTTTTGCTCCCGGATACTGGGACAAAAATTTTTTGAATATGCCGCTGTCTGCATCCCGAAAGCCATATATGCTCTGATCGTCGTCGCCTACTACGCAGATGTTCTTCTCACGGGCCAGCATAAAGAATATTTCGGCCTGCAAAACAGTGGTATCCTGGTATTCGTCAATCATGATATAGCGAAAAAGATCCTGCCACCCGCTGAGTGTCTCAGGGCTGCCTTTCAGGTACTGGTGGCAGTCTATAATCATATTGTCAAAATCGATTTTACCGGCTGACTGTTTAAACGCAATATAAGCGGAGTATGTTTCTCTCTCATATTGGTCTGGAATGAGATCCTCTAAATTTATGGATGGATTTCTGTATGCAAGCGACATAAACCCGCTTATTTTCAAGTCCATGTCTTTGCTGAAATCGTCTATATTCTTGTACCGGTCCGAAAAGCTGTTTTTGTATTCGTTTTTCAGTCTTATATATTCCTCACGAAAGAAGGATGCCTTTTCATTGTTTCTTAAAATAACCTCCGGCTTCAGCCCCCGTGCGTTTGCCAAGATTGAATAGCACACAGAATGTATTGTTGAAAATTTTACATTGCCGGACTGCCCCTGCTTTGTAAATCGTTCTTTCATCTCAAGCGCCGCCGCTTTGGAAAAGGTAGCGACAAGAATATTTTCCGCCGGAACGCCGGAGGCAATGATATTTTTCGTGCGTTCCAAGATTACTGAAGTTTTTCCGGAACCGGCACAGCTGATTACCATGACAGGTCCTTGTATTGCGTTAATTGCTTCTGTCTGTTTCTCGCTATATTCCAAAACAGCTCACTTCCCTTTTTCTGAACTCGGCCGCCGGTTTGCCAAGCAGGAATTATTTCCGGTCAAAATACGGGGATTTTCCCGCAACGGAGAGCGGAATTCCCAATACGTCCACGGCTCCCTCCAGATACCCCAGCTCCAGCGCCGCACGTCCGGCGGAGAACATGATCCGGCAGTCGATATGCGCCGCGCCGGCAATGCCCACTGCCGAACCGGCCGCGATTCCCAGATCAATGGGACCGAATGCGCAGGTCCCCCCGTTTTTGACGCAATCCGCACAGTCCTGGAATCCGCAGTACCGGCATCCGCCGTTCAGTCCGCTGACATGGGGCCTGAAGCCAAGCAGCACCACCGCCTGGCTGTTTCTTACATTACCGGCATCGCGCAGGAAGAACGCATACTGGAATTTTTCCGCCAACTCTTCCATTTTCACCGCGAGGGTCTCTTTTTCTTCGCCCGTTACGATTGCCGTAACAATATAATCCTCGCCCTTAGTTTTTGGCGCCGTTCTGGCCGCGGCGCACATATTTTGTGCAGCGGCCAAGAGGGCCGCGTTTTCCGCATCTTTTGCATATTGAATCATGATGTTTTCCTCCTGGAACCGTACTAAATTCATAATATCAAATTCTCTCCGCACTGTCAATACGCGGTAATTGAACTTCCTTTTCAGATTGGGGCTGCATACATCCCAGCTTGACCGGCTTACGACATCATCGTCATCATCAGGTCCAAAAACTCCCCGCGGCGGTATACGCGGACCGGCACCTCGTCGCCGACAAAAAGTCCTCTGCGTATGGCAAGGATCTCTTCCGTCGTCGTGACCTCCTGACCGTTGAATGCCACCACATAGTCACCCACATGGACCCCGGCGTTTTCACCGCTTTTGCCCTCCTGAACATCCACCACCAGCAGCAGTCCCTGGAAACCGTCCTGAAATGTCTTGTTCACCTGCTGGATGCTGATGCCCAGTATAGGCTGGGGCTGGAGCTCACCGAACATGACCAGCTCGTTTACCCACCGCTCCGCAAGGCTGGTGGGGATAGCGAAGCCCAGTCCCTCGATTGTGTCGTACTCACTCATCATTTTAATGGTGTTGATTCCCACCACCTGTCCATACTGGTTAATCAGGGGCCCGCCGGAATTGCCGCTGTTGAGGGCGGTGTTGGTCTGGATGAGGGTCATATCGACGCCGTCCACATCCACGCTGCGGCTGACAGCGGA
>CAMWSZ010000479.1 GCA_947177005.1 uncultured Clostridia bacterium
GTTGTAGAGGTCAATGATCTTCTTGTGAGAACCGTTGCTCTCCTTACAGCCAATCCAGTCCTGCGCAATGCTGACTACCTTTGCTCTTAATTCCTGTTCAGTCATAAATATGCTCCTTTCTATAGGTCCATGTCCGGCGGCAACTTGCCCTCCGGTCCGGTGGCGCTGTTGGTGTCGGTGGCCGCAGTTTTGTCGGGCCAGCGATTATTTTTGCTCAAGTTTTCGACAACGGATTTGATCGCATAGACCGCGACCGGAACGATAATTTCGGCAAGTGCTACCTTGGATAAATCCTCTGCTATTTGCGCCTTGTCGAGCGCGGCCAATATGTAGCTGAACCAAACCCACGCAAAACCATTGCCGACGCAGGCCCAGACGACACGCTTCATGGTTTCCGAGTGTGTCTTGCCCTGATCGGCTTTGAGGGCGCGTATCCTGCGGCGCAAGATGACGATAGTACGCAAGTTTATAAGAAAACCAATGGCCGCTCCCACAAGAAGGGCGGCCCCAGTGATCAGGACGGTTTTCATGTTTTACCCTCCAAGCCCAAGTTTGATAAGCGCATACATGACTATGGCTCCAGCGATGGTCGTAGCGATATGGCTCAACACCTTGCGCCACATATCTCCGTCCCGGCTCTCAAGGGTTGCAAGGCGCGTCCCCTGTTGCTCTTGGATTTTTACCATGCTCTCCATATTGGTCGCCAGTTTATTAACAGAGGTGGCGAGCGCAGACATTTCTCGCACATCTTTTTCGAGCTGGTCAAGCCTCTTGTTCTGGCGTGTATCCTCGTCCTTGAGGCGCTGGTTCTCGCTATCCATGCGCCTTGCAAATTCGTCATGCTCTGCTCTTGTAATGGGGTTGTTATCCATAGAGTGGCCCTCCTTTCCCGGCTGTGCCGTAATAAAGAGGGGAGCGGCGTAGCCGCTCCCCTCATGTCTCCCAGTCCCCAACCAATTCCTTGAGGCGGTTGCGGGCGGCCAGAGCCTCTTCCTCTCTGACCTGTGCCCCGAACTGCTCAATGATGTACTGTTGAGCCTTGATGATTTCTGCCTGTCTGATGCAGATGTCGGTCAATTCCGCGATGAGTTCCGCGCTGTTCATTACGCCTCGTAGACCTCTCCGGTGATCTCCTCGTACTGTTCCGCTGTGATCGCCTTGTCCTCCACCCGGACCCGCAGCACTTCCTTGACCGCGTTCTTGCGAGATGCGGGAACTTCCGCCCACGCCTTAGTCCCGGCTACCAGCCGATTCGCCCAAATTTCGTTCATTAGTTTTCACCTCCCCCGCTCATCAATTCATCAATCTCGCAGAGCGCAGTCTCGACCGCGCCAATGCGCTCGTCGCAGCCTGCGTCCAACTCGCAGATGGCGTTTTCCGTAGCGGTGGCGTTTTCCACCGCCTGCTGCACAATGGGGCCGGTCTTATCGGCCAACCTGTAGTGGCGGTCGATCTCGTACCAGTCATAGCAGTTCCCGCCCTCATCCTCCCGGCTGTCCAGTTTACGAACAATGCGAAAACTGTCCGTGATCGTCTGGTCGGGATAGGTCTGCTCAATCTGGTGGTAGCCGGTCAGGTTGGTGTGGGTGTCGCCCTTGACCTTGAGGACTTCCATCTCGCCCTTTGTGCCAAATACATACTCCATGTCATTGTCTCCTTTCGGTGCTTTTCCCGGACAATCTTTTTCAGTTCCCGCATAAGGCGTTCACCGCAGAAGATTATCCTATAAAGATTGACGTTATTGCAGTGCATGAGCTGTCCGCATCTTGACAGGATGCTTGCGGCGGTTCCAGCAAAAATGCGCTTTCCGCTGTTCCTTCTCTTGCGGTATCGTGCAATCGCCCTTTTGAGGCGCAAAAGGTTGTGCTTGCGGGGGAGGGTGTAGCCCCGCCCGTACCGGTAGCCTACCGCGTCCGGCATTCTGGCCTTTGTCCGGGCATAACCCCGGCGGGGTTGTTTGAGGGGGACGCGGGCAGTCTTTTTAACCGTGGGAAAGACCTGCCAATCTCCCTTGAGTTTCAAATCGTGATCGTTGAGCCATGCCTCTACCAACACGCGGAGTTTGCGGAGGTGGCGCTTGTTTGAGCCGAACACCGTTAAATTGTCCATGTAACGGATATAGTGCTTTGCATATCCGCTCTGCCGGATAAGCTGGTCAAGGGGCTGCAACACGGTATTTGCGAACCATTGCGAGGTGTAAGCTCCTATCATTACGCCGTCCTTGACAATGCGCCAGATAAGGTCAAGAATGCGATTGTCCTTGATAAGCTGGCGCATTCGAGCCATTACTACCTCCGGCTTGAGACTGTCATAAAAATGAAAGATGTCCCCGCTAAACTCATATTTAGTGCCTTTCGTGTCTTTCTTCATCCAGCGTTCGATTGCTTTCCGCCCGTGGTGAGGCCCCCTATTCCTGATACTGCCGCAACAGTAAAAGTCCATACCGCGCATAAAAATTGGCTGTAGTACCTGCACAAGGGCGTGGTGAACATACTGATCGGGCCACTGTGCGGGTTCGCTGACCGTGCGCCATTTTTGGGCGCTTGCGTCCCACCTTTTGGTGACGCGGGGCGGCTTTTGGTCAAAACCGTTGACGATGATTTGCCGGAGTTCCTTGACACGTTCTGCCTTTGTTTCCTCCACCCACGCTGTACAGTTGTTCGGCCTGTGATGTGTGCGCCAATGATGCGTTCTGTTGACCTCGTTGATAGCTTGAAACAAATTGTCGTCGGAAATTAGTCTCTCAAAGAGATTTCCTGTTCTTTTGGACATAGGGAATATTTTCTCCTCCTTTTAGCTAGACGGACGTTCCAGCGTCCTCCTCGTTCGGGTCATGCGGCCATGCGGGGGAGGATGTACTAGCCCGCTCCCTAACGCTTATCTCCACCAAGGGGTGCGCGACTACCTGTGCCGTGTTGCGGAGGATTGTTAGCTAAACTCAAAAGGACGCGAGAGCCGATGTTGCTGCCCGAGTTCGACGCCGTGTTGTAGTTCAGGTAGAACAGGCCATAGTTCCCGTTCTGGTTGTAGTTGCCACCAACGTAGACGCACGGGTTCGACGT
>CAMWSZ010000480.1 GCA_947177005.1 uncultured Clostridia bacterium
ACGCCCCAAATACCTATTCAGCGGCCTCAAATGTCGTCAGCACAATGAATTTTGCCTGCGTGCCGCATTCTTTGAGCAGCTTGGTCCCCTCCACACCATCCATGCCTGGCATACGGATATCCATCAACACCACGTCCGGCCTGTATTTCACCGCGCTTTTCAATGCCTCCGCCACATTAGCCGCGGCGTCTACGACCTTGATATCCGGGCTGACATTCAAAACAACTTTCAGGCTCTCCCGAATCAGCTCCTGATCGTCCACGATCATAACTTTAATCATGTTGCTCCTCCCTCTCTCTGACGGGGAACCGCGCCGCAATAAAAAAGCCGTCTTCACCATCCCGGTTCCCGCAGGACAGCGAGCCGCCCAGCAGCTGCAAACGTTCCCGCATATGCCGCAGTCCGAATCCCTCCTCCAGTTCACCGCAGCCGCAACCGTTATCTTCTATGCGGATTGTAATATCTCCCTCCTGACGGGCCAGACGGACTTCAATTTCATTTGCTTTTCCGTGCCGCACCGCGTTAGTAAGACTTTCCTGAATCACCCGGTACAGCGTGTCCTCCTCGTCAGACGCAAAATCTAATGTTCCAGCTGTCTGCCAGTAGTCAATTTTAGCAGATGTGGTCAGACAGAAATTTTCTATCAAATTCTCAAGTGCTTCTTCCAGAGAGTGTTTTTCCAGTGTATCCGGACGCAGGGCGTGGATCGACCGGCGCACATCGTTCAAGCCCTCCCGTGCGGACTGCGCAATGATCTCCAAACGCTTTTTTGATTCCGCCGGAGCCGCTTCAAAAAGCACCAGTCCTGCATCTGCACCCGCGATAATTCCGGTGAGCGTATGGCCCAGCGTGTCATGAATTTCCCGTGCCAGACGGTTCCGCTCCCGAATTTCCGTCATGCGCTCCAGTTCCAGAGCGTAGGTTTTCAGCTGTGTATTTGCCGCGTTTAACTGCTCGTTCAGCTTCCGGATACGGACGTTTTCCGCCCTCTGTCCAACAAACAGCAGCACCATATACAAGACAAACAGCAGGATATTCAGGGAGATCATCGCACTTTCGATAATGGTAAAATAGCTCTGTACAGAGGGACTGTAGTAGTCCAAAAACGCGCCGAAAGCGATACGGCGGGAATTGTTAAAAATAATCTCATATTTCCCAAAAGCAAACAGGACGATTAACGGCACCGCAAAACAGAAGCGGTAAACGCTGTTGCGTACATAGTGAACCAAATCCGCCAGTACCAGCAAAGCCGCGCCGCTGTAATAAAAATCCAGCGAGACGGTCACACCCAGACACAATAGGATTTCCAGTATACAGATCAGCAGTCTGTGCTGCATCTGATTGCTCTCTTTTTTCGACTTCCAGACACTGACCGCACAAAGCAGCAAATACAAACAGAGCGATGACAGCAGCATATTCCATGGAGAACGCGGGACCTGCCGGACGGAAAGCAAAAAGTCATACGCATGGAAGGAACCGCAGATACGGGATGTAGTCGTCAGGACAATCAGCGGATAAAAAAGTACAACAGCAAGATTTAATGCTCTCATAATTTCAGAGAGTTCCGATAGCTTTTTCTCGTTTTTCATTACTGCCACCCATCTGTTCCGTATTTGCCGACATTTTCTGTGGTCAGAAGCTCTACCGGAATAATAACCTCATGCTGCGCACAGCCGCCGTCAATCGCCTGATATCCCTGTACCGCCGCTGCCTTTGCCAGCTCGCAGGGAAACTGCGCACAGGTTGCGGTCATAAGCTTGTCGCTGACCAAAGTTTTGGCTTCCGGAGAGCCGTCAATCCCATAGACAAGCAGCTGTCCGGCCAGCCCCGCACCCTGTATCGCCGCCAGTGCGCCGAGGGCACTGGGGTCGTTCAGCGCCATGACCGTATCCGCATCGGGATTCTGACGCAGAAGTTCTTCCATAACCGGCATGGCGTTTTCGATCTGACCATCAGATTCCCCAGAGGCCAAAATTTCAAAGCCCTCGTGGTCTGCCAGCGTATCCAGAAACCCCTGAATACGTTCCGTACCTGAACGGGCCGTGATATGTTCCAAAAGGATGATTTTTGCCGAATCCCGTACAGACAGCAAATGCTCCGCGCATAAAACACCGGCATAGTAGTTGTCTGAAAGTACAGAACAGGCCGCTAAATCTGTATCATGCACTGGCGCGTCCACTACAATGACAGGTATACCGGATTCGTAAGCAATTTCCAGCCCCTTTTTCACTTCCTCTGAGTTCCATTCCACCGGTGTGAGGAAGATTGCCCGCACACCTGCTTCAATCAGATCTGCGATTTCTTCGTTCTGCCGGGTCTGGCTCATGGCGGCGTCTCTGGTAAGCAGAATATCTCCCTTTGCTTCGATTTCTAAACGCAGCTGGGAGTCCAAAACTTGATAATATGGATTGTTCATGGTCATATAGGTGGCACCGAAAAGCCGGCTGCTTTCGCTCCCTTTAGCGGATAAATCGCCAGACCATAGGTATAGGGGGCAGAGGGCGAGAAAAAATAAAAGCATGACAGCAAAAATACCTGCAAAGAAAAAAGAGTGTCCTATCAGTTTGCGCACGGGAGGGCTTCCTTTCGTAGATTTAGAAAATATCATATCAGGTTTCTACTAAAATGCAAGAGAAAATTTCGACTGTATAACGTATCATTTCTTGTGTTTACTCTTTCCGTGTGATAACTTCGATTTCCCTCGCCTGTGCTGTGCATTCATCCAATACTTTGACTTTTTCAAGGCGCTCATTATCCCATTCAATTCCTCTGGTGACAGTTTGTTATAAGGAATGCCAAGCTTGGTACAATAAAACTTAAATTGCTGTTCCAGTCCGTTGTCCTTGAAATTAGCGGCAGTCTCTATATCCTGTTTCAGCTTTGCGGCGATAGTGGCTTCGTCGGCGGTGGTCACATCTGCTTTGTGAGCCTCCCGTATATCTGTCAGTATGGTGTCAATATCCTCATGGACCGTATGCGTAAAATATTTATCCTCCTGGATAAGAAACTGTATTCACAAAGGGATAAGAGCGTGTTAAAATAAAGACATGGAAGA
>CAMWSZ010000481.1 GCA_947177005.1 uncultured Clostridia bacterium
GGAACCGCCAGATATTCCCGCAGCTGCTCCAGACACCAAGAGACCTTCTCCTGCGAAAGCGGCTTGAGCAGGTAATCCATTGCGTGGACCGAAAAGCCGTCCAGGGCGAAGTCCGGTTCCGTGGTGGTAAAGATCACCGGCAGGCGCGGCTCCTGTTCCCGCACCCGCTCTGCCACCTTGATGCCGGACACTCCGCCCAGCAGAATATCCAGAAAAATTCCGTCACAGGATTGGGGCCGGTACTGGGCAAGAAATTCCTCGCCGCCGGCATAAAAGGAGAGGTCCACGTTTTCCCTCCGCAGGGCGCAGTCGCTGCGGATCAGCTCTGCCAGTCTCTCCCGGTCCATATCCAGATCCTCAACAAGTATCAGATGCAAAAAAACACCCCATTCATACGCTTCAAAACTCAATGCAAAATCTATTACCGCTTCCGGGCGGTTTCTGTCAACTCTTGACTATACTTATAGTTTAGCACAGTCCGCCCCCCTTTCGCAACTGCCGATTGACAGATTGCAATAAAAAAATGGAAGTGACGGCCGGCGATTCTCAAAGATGTTGCCCATATCTGAAAAAATGCCGTAAAAAATCCTTGCGGCGCATCTGAAAGTATGGTATAGTATTTAGATAGCCAATAAAAAGGAGTCTCCTTATGGATCAGGAACTGCTGATACGGCAGCTGTGCGGACTGCCGGTAGTACAATACGAATTTTTTGAGACCGCCTGTCTGACCTTTTCCAGCCGCGTCCGCTATATCTGTCAGACGGAGTGTCCGCAGTACGGAAAGAGCTGGGCCTGTCCGCCGGGAGTGGGAACGGTGGAGGCGTGCCAGGAACGGTGTCTCAGCTATCCCCACGCGCTGCTCTTTACCACGATGACGGAGGTCGATGACATCGCGGATATTGAGGCTACCCTCGCCACGCGGTCCGAACATGAAGCGGTCACGCATCAGATCAACCGCCTCATGCGCGGACAGGGTGCCGATACATACCCCCTCTCCACCGAATCCTGCGCTGTCTGTCCGGAATGCACCTGTCCGGACGCGCCCTGCCGTCATCCGGAGCGGATGTTTCCCTGCGTGGAAAGCCACGGAATTCTGGTGACGGAAATCGCGGAACGCTTGGGGATCGACTTTCAGGCTGGCGGCAATACCGTCACCTGGTTCAGCCTGATCCTATACCGGTAAATCAGAAAAAGCGCCGGTCAAAGACACCTTTTGTCTTTGACCGGTACTTTTTTGCGCTAGGAACCCGTAATGCCGGACAGGAAACAGATCCCATTGGGCCTGCGGTACAGGCCCGACCACTTCCCGGCTAAACGGAAGCTGGTTCCCGGATTGTAAATGGGGATCACCGGCCCGTCGGCCAGCAAAAGGGCCTCGGCGTCGTGGAGCATGGCATCCCGCACGTCCGCCGACGGTGTAGAGGCGGCGGCGTCCAGGAGCAGCTCCAGCGCGGCGTTCCGGTAACCGCTGCGCCAGAGATTGAGCAGCGGGGCGGCGTCGCTGTACGGCGCGGCGAACATCTGCGCTGCGATTGCATAGGCCGCCTCTTCCGGCACACCGGCTGTCAGTGCGGCATACTCCTCCTCCGTCACGCCCCGCAGCGTGACCTGCACCCCAAGCTGTTCATACCACATCTGCCGCAGCGCCTGCGCCACCGCACCGCCGGTTTCGGACTGCACATAGAGATACTCCGCCGGAGGGAATCCCTCTCCGTTCGGATAGCCCGCCTGCGTCATCAGCCGTTGAGCCAGACGGCAGTTTTCCGCGTAGTCCTCCTCTGACGGCACTGTTACCTTGTCCAGACTGTGGCACCGGAAATCCCAATATCCATTCTCCTCTTCCGGACGCTCACCGTAATCGGACACACCGCCGGGAATCAGCCCCGCCGCGGCCCGGACCGACGGCGTGTTCAGCGCGTTGACGGCGAACTGCGGGTCCACCGCCAGGCGGAACGCCTGCCGTACCTCTGGGATGTCAAAGGGGGGCGCGGCAGTGTTCATCACCGCGCTGTATACGGCGGTCACCGGCAGCCAATCCTCCTCCGATTCCGCCAGCGCACTGTCGGGCAGAGGGCTGAGCAGGTCCAGCTCTCCGGCCTCGAAACGCCGGAAATCCTCCTCCGGTGTCCCGGGCGTCCGGAACCGGATTTCCTCCGGGCCGTTGTCCGACAGGCCGTAATAGGTCGCGCTGCGCTCCAGCCGCAGATATTCCCCGGTCCGGTCCGTCAAGGTATATATGCCGTTGCTAACCGTCCCGATTTCATTCTCCTCCAGGTCCGTCCGGACCGGCATGGTATAAGCGCCTGCGCAGACCTCCTCCAAAAACCAGGGACAGTTCTCCGCCAGCCGCACCGTAAACGTTTGTGGGTCCGGCGCTTCCACGCCCAGCAGGCTGCGGTTCCCCGTCTCCTGCACGTCTTGATATCCGTCCACCGCCGACAGCAGTTCCCGGTGGGGCGACGCCGTGGCGGGGTCAGCAAGCCGCTGCCAGGCGGCCACGAAATCATCCCCCGTGACCGCTTTTCCGTCGGACCACGCCGCGCCCGAACGCAGGGTAAAGGTATAGACCGTATGTCCGCTGCCGTCGGTCTCCGCTGTATACCGCTGCGCCTGCCCCTCGGTCACGGATGCCCAGCCCGTTCCGCCGTCCTCCCAGCACAGCAGGTTTTCATACAGGTGGTACAGCACCGTCTCGGAACCGGCGGCGGACGCCAGCGCGGGGTCCAAGGTATCCTGCTGTTCCCCAACGCAGACCGTCAGTGCAAAGGGTGCGGTTTCCTCCGGCTGAGGGTCCTGCTCCGCCGCGCAGCCCGGCAGCAGCGCTGCCAGCGCTGTACAGAACAGCAAAATCCTATTTTTCACCCGCATCGATCAAGCTCCCATCAGGCCCGAATTTGACCGCCCGCATCTCGTTTCTGGTATGCTTGGCGATATTGTTCAGACGCACCAGGCCCGGGTAATCAGTCACGAAGGTATAGGCAACGCCGTGACGTCTGGCGCGGCCGGTACGGCCGATGCGGTGGACATAGTACTCGTTCTCGTCGGGCACGTCGT
>CAMWSZ010000482.1 GCA_947177005.1 uncultured Clostridia bacterium
CACCTTGAATTGATACAGATACTCGTCGTCCAGACCGTTGACCTTATTATTAAGCTTGTCAATATAGTTGTAGAGCGTCTGCTCGCCGGAATATATAAAGATGACGCCGCTGTCTTCGTCAATCGCGTTTTTGACCGTTTCGATATCCTTTTCTATTGAGGTTCCAAACAATTCGATATACCGCATAAAATTTTATTGCCTCCTATTGATTCAGCGTGTTCAGGATGCCGCTGATTTCCTGTACAATCGCCGCGTCCTGTTCTCTTGCGCGCTGCTGCTGATCCAGCCTTGCGGTCTCCTGATACTTGATTTTCCGGAGATTCCCGGCGAGGAAGTTGCTGAACACATCGCTTCTGATGTATTTAATAATATCGTCAATGGACTTGATTTCCCGAGCGACAAAGGGTTTTTCCATATTGACCGCATATACAAAGGCGTGCAGGAGCACATCCTGAAGGATCTCGATATCCGTATTGAACTCCCTGCGGACATCCTCGGCGGAGTACGGTTTTCCGCCCTTGAGTTTGCTGTGGTAGTCTCTGTAATAGCTGGTAAAGGCTTCCGGTTCGTCAATACCGCACGGTTCGGCGTTTTGCCGCAGGCTGTGCAGCGTACTTTTCATCAGGTTCTGCCGGAATTCCTCCGGCTGATCCGTCACCTTCCGGAACGCTTTTGTGACGGCCTGCAAAATTTTACCGGCAGAACCGTCCAGCGCGGTAAACGCCTGCTGTAAGTACTCCTGCGCCTCCGGGGAAAGTTCCCGCACGCCTGCGATACCGCCAAGCTCGTCCAGGAGGCGGCGCAGTGTACCGGCCATATTAAAATAGTGGTGGAACAGGATCATTTTGCACATCGGATGCTCCTGTGGAGTGATGCCGGTGCAGGGGAGATCCGGGTTCTTGTAGAACACGGACATACTGAGGAAGTTGTCCATACTGTCCTGGAACCTTCCCCACCGCGCCTCACTGTACTGTCTTGTAATCAGCACCTCATAGAGGTCCCGGGAGAAGCGTTCGATCAGGCTTTGGTAGTAAATGCCGGAGCTCTCGCCGGAGGAGAGCAGTTCACCGCCGCGGTAGGGAGCAAACTGTCCTCTCAAGTTCTGCTTCAGGTCTTCATAGTAGGGGGAAGACGTTTCCACACCTATTGCCTTGAGGACCGTCTCAAGGATCTGTTCGGAACAGTCTGCGTGATGCTGGTCGGCGATATTGATGACGTGATTGGAGAAATCATCATACATCTCTTCGAACTTTTTCTCCCGGATTTTTGGTTCCATACTCTCCCAATCGTCGGAGGTGATAATATAAGGTGTTTCCAGCCGGATTTCCTCCACCAATTCATCGGAAATAGCGTATTTTTCTGTGGTGACATTCTGCGAGATATACTCTGTGATCTGCGTGGAAAGCGGCTGCCTTTCGGGGATGGAGCGTATCTGCTTTTTCAGGGCCAGAAGACCCTCTTCCGCGGCGGGCGGGATATGGTGGCAGATATCCACTACCATTTGCATATGTTCGGGACCGAAGCTCTGGTTTTCCGTGCTGCCGCCGCAGATCCCGCTGAAGATCTTTAAAATATTGGCCTGGATGCGGTTGACCCGGCGCTTGAGGACATGGAAACGCTCTGTCCGGTTATACTTGACGAGCTTGCGGCGGACCTCTTCAATTCCGTCGCCGTCGGGCAGATGCTTCTGCCAATTTTGAAGCCCGTGCAGTGCATTGTCCCCCACCTCCAGCTCTTTGGCCTGGAGGTACGCAAGGGCGGAACCAAAGGTGATCCGGTCCTTTTTGCCTGCCGGTATAAAGCGCTGCCGGTCGCACCACTCACGGTAAGTATCCTGTATATTCTCTTCCAGATCTTCGGCGCTGCTCACGTCCTCCACCCGGTTGGCAAACACAAACAGCTTATCGCTGAGCTGATTTCCCTCGTCGTCGAACTCGTTCAGGATTTTAAGGGACTCTTCTGTCAGGCTTGGCTTGGAGCCGTTGGCCACAACGACGATAGCGTCCGCCGCTTTCATTCTCTCCCGCGTCTGCACTTTATGCAGTTCTGTAGGGGAATTAAAGCCGGGGACGTCGAAAATAACGGCGTTTTTCATCTCGCCCAGTTCCTTGGAACGAATAAATACCTGTTTGACCGCACGGGCTTTTACCCCGTCGGTAATGTACATAGCCAGATCTTCGGAATGGATACCGCAGTTCATTTGGGGCCGTCCAAGCAGCTGCTGAAAGACCTCTCTGCTGCGGATAATGGCTAAAATATCCTCATGAATATTGTTTCCGTAAGCTTTTTTTGTATCTTGGGATACGGACTGCTCATAAATCTTCTGGTAAACGCTTTCCTCCAGTGTATCAAAGGAGTAGCGTTCAAAATTGGGGAAGCCCAAGGTATGGAGCTTATCCTTGAAATCCTGGTTGAACGTATCCGGCGTATAGAAGGAAACAACGGCATTCTCATCATGATTGTCGCCGCAGTACTCGATTCTTGTGGAGGTAAAGGTGCAGCGGGGACCCTTTGCGGGCAGAAGTTTTGTTTTAATCAGCGCGTTTGCGAAGGTGCTTTTTCCCGCCTTCTCCATTCCGACAACTGCAATTTCAAACTCATCATTCTGGAGCTTTTTTAAGACGGTTTCCACTTCCTCCAGCAGGTTCCTGAGCTGTTTTCTCAAATCGGGGCTGATGATCGTCCCGGCCTCCAGCTTCAGGATACTGGCAACCGCCTTTCTCTGCGCTTCCAGTTTACGGATATATTCTTCCCGTTCAGGCGTCATATATATTTCCATTTGCAGTGTTCCTCCGTATGCAAATATGTGTAGATTTATTATATGATAGTGTGTTCGGAAAGTCAAGAACAATCCGACTCACACCAAGGAAATCAATTTTGTGAGAAAAAAATTCAAAACTCTCTGTTGTGGTGAAAAAGCCACTTTTAAAGGAGCTACTGCCGTGATGCTTTCAAGGTAAAACGGTCAGAATCTAAAACCTCATAGTAGAACAATTTGAATATTACGAATGTTTATACTAAAAATTGATTTCCGTGAACATACACAG
>CAMWSZ010000483.1 GCA_947177005.1 uncultured Clostridia bacterium
TGTGGTCGCCGAAAATGGAATGATGGTTACTGGGGACGACACGAGAGGCGATGTGCATGACGTTGGGGAGGAATTGACCTCCCATGGCGTACATGGCGGGAATCATCAGCATCAGGCCCTGAGATGAGGTGAAGGTGGTAGTCAGGGCACCGGCCTGGGCCGCGCCGTGGCAGGTGCCCGCCGCACCGGCTTCAGATTGCATTTGAATCACATCCACCGTGGACCCGAAGAGGTTCTGACGGCCCTTGGCGGACCACTCATCCACTTTTTCCGCCATGGGGGAGGAAGGGGTGATGGGATAGATGCCCGCCACCTCCGTGAATGCGTAGGCTACATGGGCGGCGGCGGTATTGCCGTCCATTACGACGTATTTTTTCTTTGACATGTTGTTCTCCTTCCTGCTGGTTCAGGGGGTCAGTCAATGCCTCCGGCCTTCCGGATGGCATCGCACACCCGGGCCGTGCGGAGAGATTCCTCCTCCGACACCGTCAGCGGCGTGCCGTTGAGAATGGCATCGCAGAACTGCTGGATCTCCAGCTGATAGTTGTCATCCACCCAGACAGTGTAGTCCGTGGTGACTTCATCCACGTACTCCGCGTTCTGAGGTCGGGCGTTCTTGCTGACCCGGACATGGCACAGCCCGCGGCTGTTGAACTTGTGGTCCACGTCGATGCGGCCCGTCTGGCCCAGCACGGAGAAGCAGCCCCGGGGATAGGCATCCAGTCCGGCATAGAGCATGGCATATACGCCGTCCTCATAGCGAAGCAGGATGGCATCGGAGGTGTCCACGCCCTCGCCCTGGTAGAAGCCGCAGAAGGCGTGCATCTCCGCCGGGTCCTTTCCCAACAGATAGGAAGCCAGGCTGACATTATAGCTGGTCACGTCGTAGGACGCGCCGCCGCCCAGGCCCTTCTGATAGCGGTAGCCCTGGGTATTTGTGTCAAAGGTGGAGTGCTTGGACTCCAGATAGCGAATGCGGCCAATCTCGCCGCTGTCCACAATCTCCTTCACCTTCTGGACCAGCTGGGCGTGGCGGTAGGCGTAGGCCTCCTCCAGCAGGACGTGGTTGCGGTTAGCGGCATCGAACATCTGGCGAACCTCCGCCTCGGTCAGAGCCAGGGGCTTTTCGCAGAGGATGTGCTTCCCGGCCTCCGCCGCCTTTACCACCCATTCCAGGTGGACGCTGTTGGGCAGGGGGATGTACACGGCGTCCACGTCGGGGTCATTCAGCAAAGACTGATAGTCTGTGTAGATCTTCTTGGGGCCGAAGGGTTCGGCGTATGCTTTCAGCTTCTCCTCATTCCGCCCCGCCAGGGCGTAGAACTCTGCGTTGGCGCAGTTCAGCAGACCCGGGATGGTGCGGCTTTTTCCGATGCCGGAGCATCCCAGGATGCCCCAGCGCACGATTTTCTTTTCCATCGGCTTGTCCTTTCTCACACGTAGTTGCACAGCCTGGCGATGGCAGTCTCCACAAAGCCCAGGGCCTCCGCCTTGGTCTGCTTACCACAGGCGGTCTCCACCACCATTTTCAGCAGTGCTTCGCCCAGCTCCTCCACGGTCTTCTCTCCATAGATCAGCGGGGCGGCGTTGAAGTCGATGTTATCCTCCATTTTCGCAAAGGTCAGCTTGTTTCCGGTAATCTTCACCACCGGGGCGATGGGGCTTCCCACCGGGGACCCCCGGCCGCTGGAGAACACAATCACCTGAGCACCTCCCGCCACCATGGCGGCCACAGAGGAGGGATCGTTGCCCGGGGTGTCCATGATGACCAGGCCTTGTTTCGCTTGGACCTGTTTACCGTAATCATACACGGCGTTGATGGGACTGTGCCCACCCTTGTGGATGCAGCCCAAGGACTTCTCCTCCACCGCCTGCGGCAAAAAATAGAGCTGGATCAGCGCAATCCTTTGTACATTCGCTCGGTTCGCGGCGCAGGCTATCAATTTATGCCAAATCCTATCATATCCTGCGATATTTGACAGGCTGTGGTCATTTAATGTCATCGTATTGTCATACAATGTCAGCGATTTGTCAGAATCCATCTGTATAATCCCTTATACGACGAAAGGGAAACAAGCTGTTTGCTGCAATGAAGCCTGTTTCCCGGATAGGGGAGACGGATGCGATCATGGCAGCTATTACAAGTTCATATTCCTTCGCAAAAAGCGGCGGCCTCCGAACAGGGGGCCGCCGCTTTTTGTGTTTCGACAGAATTTGATAGCTTTCTCTGCCCAGACCGCTGGCAGCCGTACATAGCGAAATACCCGTGATCTCTGATCTCGCCCCGCATCCCTAAAACTCGAGATTGGAGGTCACAGATGAATTACAGTATGCAACGGAGCGGAGCGTACATACAGAGTCTTCGCGTTCAAAACGGATATACACAGGGTGAACTTGCAAAGGCGCTGAATATCGACCAGAGTTTTTTGAGTCGAATTGAAGCCGGTCAAAAAGGCTGCTCAGTGGATATGTTCGTACAGCTTTCGAAATTTTTCCAAGTACCTCTGAACGACCTGATTTTGGGCCCAGAACAGGATGTGTCACAGGAAGCCGAGTACAGGATGCGGTTAAAAGCCAATATCACGGAACTGATCGACCAGTTAGCACAGCTGAGGACACAACTTTGACTGTGATATGTCCAATTGTCATAGGAATATGTCCATTGCTCATTAGCAAAATGACTCAGCATCATTTACAATAAAGCCAGGGTAAACAAGCCCCCTGCACCTTGGCAATTTCATATCAGCAGTATGGGGAACCATCTGAACAGATGAGCGTCCAGCAGCGCACGCCATGACATTGGAGATGGACATAGTCCTTTCAGCGAAACCAAACATGATTTGCGGTTTCTTCTCTCCCCGGCTGGTCCAACAACGGACCAGCCGGGACTCCGATGAGCGAGAATGCTATCTGCGGGGACGGCCTTTGGCAAGGCCGTCAGCGTTGACCCTGTCCAGATATATAATGAGACACCTTTGCATGGTCTGAGATCCAGGCCGTGGGGCTGCCCTTGGGTTGAAAGCAGTAGAGACCCTTGGTATATG
>CAMWSZ010000484.1 GCA_947177005.1 uncultured Clostridia bacterium
GCTGCTTGCTGTTCGCAGTTTTGAGCAGGAAGGCCAGGTTTGGAATGGGCGGCGGTATCTGCTTATAAACGGAGCGATCCAGAAGGTGCTTTGTCAATACACAGGGACGTCAGGTGCGAAAAAGCAGATGGCTGCGCTGATAAAATAATTGTTCGGATGTTACCTCATTCCGGCAAAATCCAGAGCAAAAATAAGAGCAAACGAAGAATGGGTATGTCAAATCTGACTGCTCATTCTTTGTTTTTTATTTTTTAGATTTTTTGATATAATTAACTCCAACAGCATACTATGCAACATGCTTTGGCGTGTCCATATAAAACTATACCGAAGAACAAAGGAGTATTCTATGGGAAAGAAAATCATTATTACATCCGGGCCGACTAACGAACAGATTGATGCCGTCATGAAGATCACAAATATGTCTACCGGTTCGCTCGGCAGCCTGATTGCTGAAACCTTCCTTCAGGAACGGGGAGACTTAATCGACAAACTCTACTACCTCTCCCCCAAGCTTGCCCGCAAACCGGCTGCGGCTTCCGACAAGCTGGAGCTGATTACAATCGAATCCGCAGAAGATCTGCTGGAGACCCTGAAAAAGCTTTTGACCTGCGAACATATCGACATTGTGGTTCATTCGGCAGCTGTGGGCGACTACAAGGCGAAGTATACGATGCGGGCCGAGGATCTGATCGACGAGCTGGTGGAGAAAATTCCGGCTATGGTTGTCAACGGCGGCGTCACAAAAGAAGCTTTGATGAGCATCTTTGAGAATCCGGAAGCTGTCTGCAGCGCTGAAACGAAAATCTCGTCTTATGAACCCCACCTGATGACCATGATGACTCTGACGCCGAAAGTAATCGGCAGCATCAAAGAACTCTCCCCCGACACGCAGCTGGTAGGCTGCAAGCTTTTGAAAGATGTCCCCAAGCTGAAGCTGTATCAGGCTTCCTCGCATCTCCGTAAAGAGAACCGCGCCGACTACATAATTGCGAACGATCTGTCCAATATCGGCGGCGGCAGACATCAGGCTATGATTATCGGCAAGGACGGCGTTGTGAAAGAATGCCAGACAAAAGCGGATATCGCTGCAAGTCTGCTGCATCTGCTGTTCTAACCGCTGAACAGACGCAGCGATCCCCCGCCGTCCGGCGGGGGATCGCTCCATCATTCTTCTGATTCGTCATTATCGTCTTCGTCCTGGTCCGCCTGTGCATCGCCCCATAGAATACCCAGCCGGTCAGCAAACTCCTGCGGGGACATCTCGGGCGGCACCATCTCGAAGATTTTCTGTTTCATGGCAGGCCAGAGAAGGCGTTCTTTTTCTGCCTGAAGGTTAGCGATCATCTCCTCGATCTCAGCGATTCTTGTTTCAACTGTCTTTCTTCCTCTTTTGCGTCTGGTTTCCTCGCCCATTCACATCGCTCCTTTCGGGAAAGCCTGAAACGAGTATATATCAAATTTTGTGCGAAAAAGCGGGAAATCTTGGAAAACCCAACAAATAATACATTCGGAGGGGTATATGAAATTTATTTTAGCCATGCTTCCAAGCTGTAATCCCACAGAAACATCAATCACTTATGCATAAAATATGCTTGAAACAGCTGCGGTACTTTACATCAGAAAATAAAAAAACAGCCTGTGCTGAGGAAGAGTTCTCCCCTCTTCAGCACAGGCTAAAAATATGCCTTGGTAAATTACGCCTTCAGTTCCACCAGATAGCGGATCCTCATTTGATTTTCCTTATAGAAAATGATTTCATCGTTCCGCAAAGTTGCAGAATACATGTATCTTATACCGGCTTTTGCATGAAGGCAATCCGCACCCGGGCACAGCTTCTGAAGTTTTTCGTAATCCAATGTTTTGTAATTTTCAGAATATGAATCCGGAAACCAGGGTTTGCCATATGCCGTATCAAACAGGGCCAGGAAGCCGAACTGTGAACGGCCGTCGGCCCAGTAAGAGCCCTGCATACTGGTATATCCGACGGATTTTCTCGCCTTTGGGGCAAAGTATGTACCCATGCCGAACATTTTCCCGTTAATCGCCACATTGGTTGGACGGAGACGGAGCCCGGTCTTGAGAATTCCCCACCAGTTTTCTGTCCGGCTGCCATGCCAGAACAGCCTGCGCTTTCTTTTCGTAATTTTATTGGCTTTGATATGGGCTTGGAATGCGGCTTCAGTTTCCTTATTGGTTACCCGCCATGCCTTGTAGAAGTGACCCGCACTCTCTCCAAGCTCTTTTTTGATGAGTTGGATGTCCTTCTCATCAACAGGCTCAATTTTGAGACCAAACGCCTCCAAAATGGTCATGTTGTTTTTGGGAGCGTTATAGGCGGAATGGCTGAAGCCGGAAACAACGGCCTGGCTGCTCATAATGTCCAGCAGCTGTTGTTCCCGGGCGATGATTTTTTCCCGGCCTTCATCGGAATCCTTGTCAAGCAGATAATTCGGGACATTATTCATTTTTCTCGGAAGAGCCGTGAACAGTTCCAGAAGCGTTTCGTTGAATTCCTGACGTGTTTTCACTGTCATCAATTCGTCAATGAGCCGCTGCGCCTCACGGATCATACCACCGGAAACAGCATTTGCGGCAATTTTGTAATTTGCCTTAATGGTCTCATTTGCTTTCTTCCGCAGATATTCCACAAGATCTGCAATGCTCTGATCCAGGATAGGCATATATTCTTCCTGCAAATTCGACGGCTCGATTTTTGCCTGCAGATGCGTGGTGTCCTTATAGCCTTTTCGGACCTTTTCGTTGTATTTTTTGTCCCATTGTGACATTGCGTAGCTGGTTTGCTGGACGGAGGACCCAATACGTCCGTAGCGAACTTCAAAGGTATCCGTGCTGATCTGCGTCATGTGATAATACTTGTTGTTGTTGGATGATGTTACCATTTCTAAATAGGCTTCCCGCATTTTGTATTCCTCCTAGTATATTACTTCTTATCGAACGGTCTAAAAAGTACTATGCAATATATAATAAAAATATAAAAGTTTTTAATAAATTATATCAATTGTGCATATAATATAAAGG